>JACQRD010000083.1 GCA_016206675.1 Candidatus Omnitrophota bacterium | reverse complement strand
GCTGGAGATCGCCGAAACCCTTGTGCGATCCAACGCGGTCGATGTCATCGTGATCGACTCGGTGGCGGCGCTGGTGCCGCGGGCAGAAATCGAAGGCGAGATGGGCGATCAGTTCATGGGGCTGCAGGCGCGGCTGATGAGCCAGGCGCTGCGCAAGCTCACGGCGGCGATCGCCCGCTCAAAGACCTGCTGCATCTTCATCAACCAGCTCCGTGAGAAGATCGGCGTGATGTTCGGTTCGCCGGAGACGACCCCCGGTGGCCGGGCGCTGAAGTTTTATTCCTCGGTGCGCATCGACCTGCGCCGCATCGAGAGCATCAAGGTCGGCGACCGCGCCGTGGGCAACCGGGTGCGGGCGAAAATCGTCAAGAACAAGGTGGCCGCTCCGTTTCGCCAGGCGGAGTTCGACATCCTTTTCGACGAAGGCATTTCCAAGGCGGGCAGCCTCCTGGATGTCGGCGAGAGCGTCGGGGTCATCCACCGCCAGGGCAGCTGGCTGAACTGGGATGAGACGAAGCTCGGCCAGGGACGGGAAGCGGCCCGGCACTTCCTCAAAGAAAATCCGAAGTTGATGCAGCAGCTCGAGGAGCAGGTGCGGCGCAAGGCGGCCCAGGACGAAGCCGCCGCGCGCGGCAGGGCGGAGAGTGCCAAGCCGTCGCCGGCTGCAGAGCCGGCCGGGAAATCGTAATCAGCAGGAGCGAACCGTGATGAACCGTCGAGTGTCGCGAGCAGTGGGCGCAGCGATCGCCACGGGCGTGGTGGTGGCAGGGGTGTTGGTCGGCCGTGGAGAGCTGTGGTCCAGCAGTGCCAAGTCGCCGCAAGGCGGCATGATCGCCTCCGCCGCCCAGACCGCCACAAGCGAAGGGGAGAGCCTGCAGGGTGCCTTCATGCGCATTGCGCAGCAGGCCGGGCCTGCGGTGGTGAGCATCTCCACCGAGCAGATCGAGCGCGTGCGCGCCTATTTCCGCGGCCACCCGTTCTTCGGGCCGGGCGGGGATGATCCGTTCGACGAGTTCTTCAGGCAGTTTTACGGGCAGATGCCGGAGCGGGAGCTGCGCCGCTTCGGGCTGGGCTCGGGCGTCATCATCGATGAGCGCGGCTTCATCCTCACCAATGAGCACGTGGTGGCCAACGCCGATAAGATCACCATCACGCTGGCCGACGGCCGCGAGTCCACCGGCACGGTCAAAGGTAAGGATCCGCGCTCCGATCTGGCGGTGGTGAAGATCGATGGCAAGAAACTCGCCGCGGCGAAGCTGGGCGATTCTTCAACGGTGCAAACCGGCCAGTGGGCCGTCGCACTCGGCAATCCGTTCGGGCTGGTGACGACCGGACCGTCGGCTCGAGCCGGCGGAGCCGAGCCGACACTGACCGTCGGGGTCGTCAGCGCATTGAACCGGCAGCTGCCGCGCGGCGGGCGATATGACCGCGACTACACCGGTTTGATCCAGACGGACGCCGCCATCAACCCCGGCAATAGCGGCGGACCGCTGCTGAACCTGCGGGGCGAGGTCATCGGCATCAACGTGGCGATCTTGACGAGCTCGCGGGGGTTTGAGGGGGTCGGCTTCGCCATCCCGGTGAACAAGGCCAAGATGATCCTCGAGTCGTTGATCGAGGGCCGGCGCATCATCTACGGCTGGCTGGGCATTCAGATCCAGGACATCACCGCTGACGTGGCGGAGTACTACGGGCTGGCGGAGCAGGACGGGGTGCTGGTCTACCAGGTGCTGCCCGAGAGCCCCGCCAGCAAGGCCGGTATTCGCGACGGCGACATCATCAAGTCGTACGGCGGATCGACGATCAAGCATTCGCGCGAGCTGATCGAGCGGGTCAGCGCCACCAAGGCCGGCCAGAAGGTGGCGGTGGAGCTGCTGCGCGAGGGCAAGCCGCAGACGGTGCAGGTGGAGATCGGCGAGCGGCCGGCTGATGTGGAAGGCGACGGCACGGAAGAGGCCGGCGGCGAGGCCTGGCGCGGCATGCAGGTGGCCGCCATCACGCAAGCCATGAGCGAGCAGTTCAACGTGGAGCCAGGCACCGCGGGGGTCGTCGTCGTGGAAGTCGCCCCGAACAGCCCGGCCGACCAGGCAGGACTGCGGCCCGGCGATGTGATCAATGAGATCAACCGGGTGCGTATCCAGACGCTGGGCGACTATCAGAAGGTGATTGCGCAGGTGCGCGGCAACGCGCTCATTCGGACCACCCGTGGGTATGTTGTCCTCAAAGCCGGGGAGTAATCCCACCACCTGTCGGAGGTGGCGCGCTCACCGTGTGTGAGCGCATCTGAAGAGCGTGGGGGATAACGCGCCACCTGGCCAGCCTCATGGTTTTTCTGCTGATCTGCTGGCCGTCCGCCGTTGGCGGACACCGACAGGTGGTGGGATAATGTCTGCCGACGCCCTGGCGCTTGCCGTCCGGTACACCCGCACGCGGGTTCGCTCAGCCCACGAGGCAGTAACGCATCTTCACAGGCGCGGGATTCCTCTCGGCGCCGCGCAGCGGGCGGTGGCCCGCACGCAGGCGCTCGGGTTGGTGGATGACCGCGCCTGTGCCCGTCTCTGGGCCGAGCATTGGGCGCGGCAAGGCTACGCCTCCGAAGCCATCCGGAAGAAGCTCTTTGTGAAGGGGCTCGCGATGGCGGTGGTGGAAGGGGCGCTGGCATCGTTGGGGGCGGATGACCTCGCTCGCGCCCGGTGGCTGATCGCGTCCAGGCGGCCGCGCGGCCGCTTCACCCCGGCGCGCCTTTCTCGCTGGTTGGCCGGGCGGGGATTCGACGAGGAAACCATTGAGCACGTGTTGAGCTATGCTGAAGAGCCGTGAGCTGCGGCAACGGTTTCTGACGTTCTTCGAGCGGCGGGGGCACGCCATCGTCCGCAGCGATGGGCTCATCCCGTCCGGCGATCCGACGGTGTTGTTTACGTCGGCCGGGATGAGTCAGTTCAAGGACTACTTCCTCGGCCGCAAGGCGGACCTCACGCGCGCCGCCTCGTGCCAGAAGTGCTTGCGCACCGGCGATCTGGAGAACGTCGGGCGCAGCCCGAGCCACCATTCGTTCTTTGAAATGCTGGGCAATTTCTCCTTCGGCGACTACTTCAAGGCCGAGGCGATCCAATGGGGCTGGGAGTTTTTGACCGGTACGACCGACTACACCGGCACCCCCAGCCCAGATCGCAACAGTATTTGCCTGTCGCTCCCCAAAGAAAAGCTGTGGGTGAGCGTCTACGAGGAGGACGAGCAGGCCTTCACGTTGTGGCGCAAGCTGGGCCTGCCCGAATCGCGTATCAAACGCTTTGGACAGAAGGAGAACTTCTGGCCGGCCAATGCGCCTAAGGAAGGCCCGAACGGTCCCTGCGGCCCCTGCTCGGAAATCTACTATGATCCCGATGGGGCGGTCCACGGCCCGAAGTCCATCGAGGTGTGGAATCTGGTCTTCACCCAGTTCGACCGCCAGCCGGACGGCAGCCTCAAGCCCCTGCCGCGGCCGAACATCGACACCGGCATGGGGCTAGAGCGGTTGACGCGGGTAATCCAGAGGGTTGAGACGGACTACGATACGGACTTATTCACGCCCATCGTGAACGAGATCCGCATGCGGCGGCAGGGGGCAAAAGCCAAGGCAAGAGACGTTGAATTTTCAGAGCGAGCCATTGCGGACCACATGCGGGCTATTGTTTTTCTCATTGCCGAGGGGCTTATGCCTTCCAATGAGCAACGCGGCTACGTACTCCGCATGCTCATTCGACGCGCGTATCGCTTGTTGCGCACGACTCTTGCGGTACCAGTGAACAAGTACTCGGGGCCCGGAGAACTATTTACGCTCGTCGAGGCCGTGCGCATAACAATGGTCGACACGCCCTACTATGATCAACTCATGGCGCGCAGACAGGTGATTATGGAAACGGTTCGCCACGAAGAGGAGCAGTTCGAGCAGACTCTCCAAGCCGGCACCGCGCGACTAGAAGAGTTGATGCGGCAAGCCGGCACGAAAAAAGTGATCAGTGGAGCCGAGGCCTTCAAGCTTTATGACACCTATGGGTTTCCGCTCGAGTTAACGGTGGATCTTACCGAGGAGCAGGGGTTTACCGTTGACCAAGAAGGATTTCGGAAGGAGCTGGCCGCGCAGCAGGAGCGCTCGCGGGCGGACAGCCAGTTCGGCGGCGAGGTCTTCATCAGCGATGCGCTCAAGGTGCGGCAGCAGCTGCCTGATCTGCCATCGAGGGAGCAGCAATTTATCGGCTATGAGTCGCTTCAAGGTGAGGCGGTCATTCAGGGGCTGTGGGATGGGCAGCGCTGGGTTCGCGAAGCACCGTCGGGACAGACGATCGGCATCGTGCTGAGCCGCTCGCCGTTTTATGGAGAGTCCGGCGGGCAAGTCGGCGACACGGGCGCGATTGAAGGTGTTAAAGGCTGGGCCGAGGTACGGCAGACCACGTGGGTGGATGACGTCCTCGTCCACCATGCCCTTGTGCGGCAAGGCGTCTTGAAGGTGCCAGAGGCGGTGCAGGCGCGGGTCAACGCCGAGCGGCGCCTGCAGGTGGCACGCAGCCACACGGGGACGCATCTGCTGCACTGGGCGCTGCGCAAGGTGCTTGGGCCCGAAGCCGGCCAGGCCGGGTCGCTGGTGGAGCCGGAGCGCATTCGATTCGACGTCACGGCGCTGAAGGCGCTGGATGAGGAGCATCTGGCACGGGTCGAAGCGCTCGTGAATGAGCGCGCCCGCCTAGCCGACGCGGTGCGCACCGACCTGATGCCGATTGACGCGGCCAAACAGGCCGGAGCACTGGCCATGTTCGGCGAGAAGTACGGGCAGACGGTGCGCGTGGTGCGCATCGGCGATTATTCGATGGAGCTCTGCGGGGGGACGCATCTGGCGCACACCGGATTTCTCGGCGCGTTTCAGATCGTTGGAGAGAGCTCGATTGCTTCAGGCACGAGGCGGATTGAGGCGCTGGTGGGGGGCGCTGCGGCGGAGCATCAGTTGCGCAGCCGCCGGCTGCTGCACGAGGCGGCCCAGCGGCTGGGGCGCTCGACGGGTGACGTCGTGGCGGGCCTTGAGGATGTGCTCGAGCAGCTCAAGCACGCCGAGCGGGAGCGCAAGGCGCTGCAGTTGGAACTGGCGAAGGTGGAAGCCGCCCGCCTCGTGGCGGAGGGCAAGCGGATCAACGGAGTGACTTTTGTGACCTCAACGATCAAGAATGCCGACCGAGAGCTGCTGACGGCGCTGGCCGATGCGGTGCGCGGCTCGCTCTCAGGCGAGGGCATCGTGCTGCTGGCCGGCAGCGACGGTCCGTCGAGCGTCTCCATGGTGATGGCCACCACCGCCACGCTCTCGAAGCGGGTGCATGCCGGGCAGCTGCTGAAGGCGGTTTCGCCGCTGACCAAGGGCAGCGGCGGCGGCCGGCCCGAGTTCGCCCAGGCCGGCGGCAAAGACCCGTCGGGCATTCCGGCGGCGATGAAGAAGGCGGAAGAGCTGGTGCGCGAGGTCTTGGCGGCATGAGAATCCTGACGACAACCGGCACGGTCTGGCAACAGCTCTGCGCGCGGCAGCTGACGCGCAAACGGCGGGTGGAAGAGCGGGTGCGGCAGATCACCGATGACGTCCACCGGGAAGGGGACGATGCCTTGCTGCGTTACACGCGCCGGTTTGACGGGGTGCGGCTAAGCTCCAAGCAACTGCGGGTGACCGAGGCGGAAATTTCCGGCTCGTTCCAGAATCTCGATCCCAAGTTCGCGCTGCACCTGAAAAGCGCGATCCAGAACGTGGAAGCCTTCTACGCCCGGCCGCGCTTAAAGCCCGTGCGGTTCATGGATGGCGATGGGGTGGTCCTCGGCGAGAAGTTCGATCCGATTGACTCCGTGGGGATTTACATCCCCGGCGGCACGGCCAGCCTGGTCTCGACGGTCTACATGACGGTGATTCCAGCCAAGAAGGCCGGGGTGAAGCGGATCATCTTGGCCACGCCGCCGCGGAAAAACGGCAGCGTGGACCCGCACATCCTGTCGGTGGCGAGCCTGCTGAAAGTGGACGAGGTCTACCGGATGGGCGGCGCGCAGGCGATCGCGGCGATGGCCTTCGGCACCAAGACGATCCTCAAGGTGGACAAGATCGTCGGGCCGGGCAACGCCTATGTAAATGAGGCGAAGCGGCAGCTCTTCGGCTTCGTCGACATCGATACAATCGCGGGCCCGTCGGAAATCGCGATCATCGCGAATCGCTACTCGAGCCCGGAGTACGTCATCGCCGACTTGATGGGCGAGACGGAGCACGCCGGCGGCATCGCCTTTTTGATCACGACCTCCAAGGCGCTGGCGAAGCTGGCGCGCAAGCAGGTCCCGGGCGGCTACTGCGTGCTGGTCAAAAACTTGGATGAGGCGGTTGAGGTGGCCAATCGGCTGGCCCCGGAGCATCTGGAGATCATGGTGCGTTCGCCGCAGAAGCTGGCGAGGAAGATCCGCCATGCCGGTGCGATTTTCCTCGGCCAGTTTTCGCCGGTGACGGTCGGCGACTATATCGCCGGGCCCAGCCATGTGTTGCCCACCGGCGGGGCGGCGCGGACGTTCTCCGGGCTGGGCATCGATGATTTCATCCGGCGCACGCACTTCGTGAGCTACACGAAGAAGGCGCTGGAGCGCTTCCGCGAGCCGCTGGAGCAGATCGCGGCGATTGAGGGGCTGCCGAAGCACTACGAAGCTGTAAAAGTACGGTTACAATAAGGTTACTAACGAGACAGGAACAATGAAGGTTGGTTACTAGAAGTTACTAATGGTTACAGAATGGCGCACGGTAACCTCTAGTAACAGATGGTGTGTCAGTCACTCGGATGAGTAACCTTTAGTAACCGATAGTAACTTTGAGGATCAGAATGAGAACAGCAACTGCCGCTCGTAAAACGAAGGAAACGAATATTACCGTCCGGCTGAAGCTCGACGGCAATGGCCACACGTCCGTCAAGACGGGCATCCCGTTTCTGGATCACATGCTCACCCTGCTGGGTGTGCATGGCTCCTTCGATCTGGCCATCAAGGGCGCGGGCGATCTTGACATCGACCTGCACCACACCAACGAAGATGTGGGCCTCGCGGTCGGGCAGGCCTTCGACCGCGCCCTCGGCGACCGCAAGGGGATTGCCCGCTACGGCTGGGCGTACGTGCCGATGGAGGAGGCGCTCGCGCGCGTGGTGCTGGACTTCTCCGGCCGGCCGAAGCTGGTCGTGCGGGATGAGCGGCCCTCGGAGCTGCGCAAGCAGCCCTCAGGGTCGCACGGCGCCTATCAGTGGGGCGACGCGGAGCACTTCCTGGAGTCGTTTGCGCGGGCGTCGAAGAGTACGATCCACGTGGCGATCATCGCCGGGGCCGATTTCCACCACACCTGCGAGGCGGTCTTCAAGGCGCTGGGGCGGGCCCTCGATGCCGCCACGCGCCGCGACCCCCGCGTAAAGGGCATTCCCTCCTCAAAGGGACGCCTGTAAAGGCGTTCAATCGCTCAATGGTTCAATTGTTCAATGGTTCCTAGTGTCAGGAACCCAGCGGAACAATTGAGCCATTGAACTAATGAACTATTGAGCAAATGAGCCGCATCATCGTCGTTGATTATGGCATGGGGAATTTGCGCAGTGTCTCCAAGGCCTTGGAATCGCTGGGGGCCGAGGTGCGCGTCTCCAGCGACCCGGCTGATGTTGCGAAGGCCCAGAAGATCATCCTGCCGGGCGTGGGAGCCTTTCCAGCGGCGATGCGGGAGCTCTCATCCCGTCAGCTCGTTGAGCCGGTGAAGCAGGCGATTCAGTCCGGGACACCGTACTTGGGAATTTGCCTTGGCCTGCAGCTGCTCTTCGAACACAGCGAGGAAGGCGGCGGAGCTACCGGCCTTGGAGTGTTGAGCGGAACGGTGAAGCGGTTCGTGTTTGACGCGGGTCTCGGGTCGCGGGTCTCGGGTCTCAAAGTGCCGCACATGGGGTGGAACCAAATCAGCACACAGCTATCAGCACACAGCACACAGTTGGGATGCCCGCTTCTCAAGGGCATCCCTGACGGAAGTTTTTTCTACTTTGTGCACTCCTATTATGGGGATCCGGCGGACCGCGGCGTCATCGCGCTGGAGACGGACTACGGCGTGCGGTTCGCGTCGATGGTCTGGAAGCGGAATGTGTATGCGACGCAGTTCCACCCGGAAAAAAGCCAAGCCGTCGGACTCAAACTACTTGAGAACTTCGTCAAGTTATGATGGTGCTTGCTCAAGGCTCAAGGTTCAAGGCTGAAGGCGGTTCCCTTGAGCCTTCAGCCTTCAACCTTCAGCGAAATGGTGATTCTGCCGGCGATTGATTTACTGGACGGTAAGGTCGTGCGGTTGGCTCAGGGCAAGCGCGACCAGGTGACGGTCTACTCCGATGATCCGGTTGCGATGGCGAAGCAATGGGTACAGGCTGGGGCGAGCTGGCTGCACGTGGTCGATCTCAACGGCGCCTTTGATGGCACGTATAGCAACGTGCCCGTGGCCCGGAAGATCATTGAGGCGTGCCGGGGCGTGAACATTGAAGTCAGTGGTGGCATTCGGACCGAAGAAGCGCTTGAAGCGGCCATGGGAGCAGGAGCCGCCCGAGTCGTGCTGGGCACCAAAGCGTGCGAAGATCCGGAATTCGTGCGCCGGGCCGCGGCCACCTATGGCAAGAAGATCGCTGTGGCGATCGATGCCAAAGCCGGCCACGTGGTGTCCCGGGGATGGGTGACTGCGACGGTGCTCTCTGTCACCGAACTGGCGCGGCAGATGAAGCGCTTAGGGGTTTCGACGCTGATCTGCACCGATGTCAGCCGCGACGGCATGCTCGCCGGCCCGAATACGCAGCTGCTGAGCGATGTGCTGAGCGTCGGCCCTCAGGAAGTCATCGCCTCCGGCGGCGTTTCCTCCCTGGAAGATTTGAAGAAGCTCAAGGCGCTGGAAGCGCAAGGCGTTGTTGGCGTCATCATCGGCAAGGCGCTGTATGAGGGAACCATCGATCTGGGCGCGGCAATTAAACTGTTAAGCACACAGCATACAGCACACAGCACACAGTAGATGCCAAAATATTTTGCTGTCTGCTGTTTGCTGTCTGCTGTCTGCTAACGAGATGCTTGCGAAGCGCATCATCCCATGCCTCGACGTAGACAAGGGACGGGTCGTGAAGGGCGTGAAGTTCGTGGGCCTGCGGGATGCGGGCGATCCGGTGGAAGTCGCCAAGGTCTACAATACGGCCGAGGCGGATGAGCTCGTCTTCCTGGACATCACCGCCAGCCATGAGCAGCGCAAGATCATGCTGGGGGTGGTGGCGCGCACGGCGGCGGCGGTCTTCATGCCGCTGACGGTCGGCGGCGGCATCCGATCTGTGGACGATATGCGGGCGCTGCTCAATGCCGGGGCGGATAAAGTGTCGCTGAACACGAGCGCGGTGGAGCGGCCGGAATTTATCAGCGAGGCGTCTGATCGCTTCGGATGTCAATGTATCGTTGTGGCGATCGATGCCAAACGTAAGCACACAGCAGACAGCACACAGCAGACAGTGTGGGAAGTGTACACTCACGGAGGCCGAAAGCCGACTGGAAAAGACGCAATCGAGTGGGCAAAGGAAGTTGAGCGGCGAGGGGCGGGAGAAATCCTGCTGACCAGCATGGATCGCGACGGCACGAAGGCCGGTTATGATCTCGCCTTGACGAAAGCGGTGGGCTCCGCCGTGGGCATCCCGGTGATCGCGTCAGGCGGGGCGGGAACGGCCGCCCATTTCTACGACGTGCTCACCGATGGAGGGGCCGATGCGGCCCTGGCCGCCTCGTTGTTTCATTTCGGCGAGCTATCCATTAACGATGTGAAGCGGTACGTGGGCTCAAAGGGAGTGGTTGTCCGATTATGAAAATTCCGCAATCCGCAATCCGCAATCCGCAATCCGCTTATCGCGTCTTGATGAAGGTGCTTCGATTCGATAAACGGGGTCTGATGCCCACGGTCATCCAGGATGAGGCCTCCAAACAGGTGCTCACCCTCTGCTATCTCAACCAAGAGGCGCTGAAGAAGAGCCTGGCGACCGGCACGGTCCATCTCTTCCGCCGGTCGCAGAAGCAGCTGATGCAGAAAGGGCAGACCTCCGGGCACATCCAGCTCATCAAGCAGGTGCTGATCGACTGCGATGGGAAGTCGATGGTCTTCCTCATCCAGCAGCACGTCGCCGCCTGCCACGCGGGGTACTTCACCTGCTATTTCCGCCGCCTGTCGAAGCAGGGCGCGGTGGAGACGGTCGGCGAGCGCGTCTTTGATCCGTCCACGGTGTATTGACCCGCATGGAAATTCGTCCGACCTTAAAGGAATTCATGGCGCTGGCCCGGCAGGGCAACGTGATCCCCGTCTACGGCGAGCTGCTGGCCGATTTGGAAACGCCGGTGACGGCCTTTCTCAAGCTTGACGACGGGCGGTTCAGCTATCTCTTGGAATCCGTCGAGGGCAGCGAGAAGCTGGCGCGCTACTCCTTCCTCGGCAGCCGGCCGCGCATGCTCCTCACCAGCGCCGGGCGGCATCTGGAGGTGTCGACCTTCCGCGAAGGGCGCTCGCCATCTCTGCGGCGCTACGAAGTTGCGGATGACCCGCTGGCGGAAGCGCAGCGGCTGATGCGGGCGTTCCGCTTCGTGCCGGTGCCGGGGCTGCCGCGCTTCTGCGGTGGGCTGGTGGGCTACCTGGGCTACAACGTGGTCCGCTTCCTCGAGCGGCTGCCCGCGCACCAGGTGGATGACCTGCGCGTGCCGGATGTGATGCTCATGCTCACGGGCGCCATGGCCATCTTCGACCATGCCCAGCATAAATTGTTCTTGGTGGCACCGGCGCACGTGGAAGGCCGCAGCGCCGCCGCCGCATATCGAGCAGCGGTGAAGGAGATCCAGGCCATGGCTGCGCGGCTGCGCGGGCCGCTGCCCCGGGTGCGCCGTCCTGCGGCCGCGCGCAGGGCCGCCACCGGATCGAATACGACGCGCGCGCAGTTTACGCGCATGGTGGCGAAGGCGAAAGAGTACATCCGCGCCGGCGATATCATCCAGGTGGTGCTCTCACAGCGCTTCGAGCGGCCCCTGGGCTGCCAGCCCTTTGATGTCTACCGTGTGCTGCGCTCGCTCAATCCCTCGCCCTATATGTTCTTCCTTCGCTTCGGGTCGCTCGTCCTGGTGGGTGCGTCGCCTGAGATGCTCGTGCGGTGCGAGGATGGCCGGCTGGAGACGCGCCCCATTGCCGGCACCCGCCCCCGGGGCGGCGATGCGCGGGAGGAGGAGCGGCTCATCCATCAGTTGCGCACCAGCGTGAAGGAGCGCGCGGAGCATCTGATGCTGGTCGATCTCGGGCGCAACGACCTCGGGCGGGTGGCCGTGACCGGATCGGTCAAAACACCGGAATTGATGGTGGTCGAAAAGTACTCGCACGTGCTGCATTTGGTCAGCGGGGTCACGGGCCGGCTGCGGCCAGGCAAGACCGCGCTGGACGCGCTGCGCGCGACGTTTCCGGCGGGCACGGTCGCCGGAGCGCCCAAGGTGCGCGCCATGGAAATCATCGCGGAGCAGGAGCGCTGCGAGCGCGGCACGTATGCCGGGGCGGTGGGCTACCTTAGCTACTCCGGCAATCTCGACACCTGTATTACCATCCGCACGATTCTGGTGAAGGATGGCCGGGCCTACGTGCAGGCCGGCGCCGGCATCGTGGCGGATTCCCAGCCGGCGCGCGAATACCAGGAGACGGTGAACAAGGCGCGCGGCATGCTGCAGGCGATCGACGTTGCCGAGCGCAAGTTCGTGACCCCGTCACCTCGTCACTCCGTGACTTCGTCAAGTCGGAGCCACGAGGTCACGAGGTCACGAGGTCACGAGGTCACGAGGTCACGAGAGGGCGCTCTTCATGATTTTGATGGTCGATAATTACGACTCCTTCACCTACAACCTCGTCCAGTATCTGGGCGAGCTGGGCGAGAAACTGGTGGTGAAGCGCAACGACGCCGTGACGATTCAGGGCGTCAGGCGCCTGCGGCCCTCCAGCATCGTGATCTCGCCAGGGCCCGGCCGGCCCTCGGACGCGGGTATTTCCAATGAGCTGATCCAGACCTTCGGTGCCACCGTGCCGATTCTGGGGGTGTGCTTGGGCCATCAGTGCATCGGCGAGGTCTTCGGCGGCGAGATCGTGCGGGCCACGCGGCCCATGCACGGCAAGGTGTCGCAGATCCACCACGACAGCGCCGGCGTCTTCCGCCGGCTGCCGAACCCGTTTCAGGCGACCCGCTACCATTCGCTCATCGTGAAGCGGGAGACGCTGCCTGACGCGCTGCAGGTCACGGCCTGGACGGATGAGCGCGAGATCATGGGGCTGCAGCATCGGCGGTTTCCGGTCTACGGGGTGCAGTTCCATCCCGAGTCCATCCTGACCTCATCGGGAAAGGATCTGTTGAAGAACTTCCTGGCGCTTGCCGCGAGGTGCCGCCGCCGATGACCGTGGCATCGTTCGAGCAGCCGCTGACGTCAGAAGCGATGGAGCGCGTCATGGAGGCCATCATGGCCGGCCACGCCTCCGAGGAGCTCATGCGAGATTTTCTCTCCACCCTGGCGCGCCGAGGGGAGACCGCCGACGAGCTGGCCGCGGCGGTGGCCGTGTTGCGGCGCCATGCGGTGCGCGTGCCCCTCTCGCAGGCCTACGAGCTGTGTGACACCTGCGGCACCGGCGGCGACAAGCAGGGCACCATCAACGTCTCCACGCTGGCAGGGTTTGCGGCGGCGGCGGCGGGGGTGCGGGTGGCCAAGCATGGCAACCGCGCCGCTTCCAGCCGCTGCGGCAGTGCGGATCTGCTCGAGGGATTAGGAGTGAATCTTCAGGCCTCGCCGGCGCAGGTGGCCCGCTGCATCGAGGAAGCCGGCTTCGGCTTCTGTTTTGCGCCGGCGTTTCATCCGGCCATGAAGCAGGTCGCCTCGATCCGCAAGGCGCTGGGCATCCGGACGATCTTCAATCTGATTGGTCCCTTGGCGAACCCCTGCCCGCTGACCTTCCAGTTGGTGGGCGTCTCGGAGGCGCGCCTGCTGCGCCCGATGGCGGAAGCGCTGCTGCAGTTAGGCATCCGCCACGGGTTGGTGGTGCATGGGGCCGATGGCCTGGATGAGGTGACGACCACCGCAGCGACGCAGGCGCTGGAAGTGCGCCAGGGCCGCATCGCGCCGCTGCGCCTAACGCCGGAATCGCTCGGGCTGCCGCAGGCCCGGCTGGCCGATTTGCGCGGCGCGGACGTGGCCCGCAACGTCATGATGGCCCATGAGGCGCTCACCGGTGCGGCCGGGGCGGCGCATGATATCATTGTGGCCAACGCCGGCTGCGCCATCTACGTGGCGGACCAAGCTGCCACGATTCCGGAAGGTGTTGGCAAGGCCCACGAGGCGCTGGCGGCCGGGCGGGCCCTGAAGCTGTTGGAGCGCGTCAAGGAGTTGAGCCATGCTGGATGATATCGTCAGGACGAAACAATTGGAGGTGGAGCAGGCCAAGGGGGTGATGCCGCTGGAGGATTTGAAGGCCCAGGTGGCGCGCTACCAAGGGGAGCGCAGCCTGCGTCACGCGCTCAAGACGTCAGGGAAGCTGTCGCTGATCGCCGAGCTGAAGCGCAAATCGCCCTCCAAGGGCATGCTCCGGGAGCGGTTTGATCCGGTGCGGCTTGGGCAGGAGATGGAGGAGGCGGGGGCATCTGCGCTCTCGGTGCTGACGGATGAGGCGTATTTTGGCGGCTCGCTCGATATTCTCAAAGACGTTAAGGCGTTCACCAGCGTGCCCGTGCTGCGCAAAGACTTCATTGTCGATCCCTACCAGGTCTACGAGGCGGCCGCCCACCAGGCGGATGCTGTCTTGCTGATCGTGCGGATTCTCGAGGAAGGAGTGCTCTCCGCGTGCATGCAAGTGGCGGACAAGCTGGGCATCGAGCCGATGGTGGAAGTGCACACGGAGGGCGAGCTGCGCGTCGCTCTCGGCGTGGGCGCGCACGTGATCGGCATCAACCATCGGGATCTGAAAACGTTCAAGATCGATCCGACCGTGACGGAACAGCTCGTGCCGAAGGTGCCCTCCGGCAAGCTCCTCGTCGCGGAGAGCGGCCTCAGTGCGCCCGACGATATCAAGCGCATGAAGGCGCTCGGCGTCCATGCCGTGCTCATCGGCGAGGCCCTCATGATCGCGCCGGATCCCAAGGCGAAGGTCAAGGAACTCTTCGCCGGCACCTGGTAGCTCCTCTGCCGTTGACCGACCTTCTCTCGTTGTTCTGCAGATATCCTGATGGTCAGCAACCGAACGATTGCCGGCGCGATCCGCACGCTGCAACGGCTGGTTCGCCGATGGCCCGAGCCCGTGGTCGGGCGCTACAAGCGCGATCCGTTTACGACGCTCATCAGCTGCCTCTTGAGCCTGCGCACCAAGGACGAGACGACGCGGGGCGCCTCCGAACGGCTCTTCCGGCTGGCCCGTACCCCGCAGGCCATGCTGAGGCTGTCGCCGCGCGCGATCGAGCGCGCGATCTTCCCGGTCGGCTTCTATCGCACCAAAGCCAGGACGGTGCGCGCCGTCTGCCGCGATCTGCTGGGGCGCTTCGGCGGCTGCGTGCCGGATGACCTGGACGCGCTGCTGACCATCAAGGGCGTCGGCCGCAAGACGGCCAACCTCGTCGTCACGCTGGCGTTTCGCAAGGACGGCATCTGCGTCGACACGCACGTGCACCGCATCAGCAACCGGTGGGGCTACGTGCGGACCAAGACGCCGGAGCAGACCGAGATGGCGCTGCGCAAGACGCTTCCCCGACGATACTGGCAGAGGTACAATGACCTGCTCGTGGCATTCGGACAGCATCTCTGCCACCCGACATCCCCCTGGTGCAGCCGCTGTCCGGTCGAACAGGCCTGTGCCAAGGTTGGCGTGACGCGTTCACGATGAACGCAGCAGAGGAGGAGCCATGTTGCCGCTAGTGATCGTGCTTGGAGTGCTGGCTGCGTTGTTGGTGTGGACGCTGGCGACGTACAACGGATTGATCGGATTGCGCGTGCGGGCCGACGGGGCGTGGTCCGACATCGACGTGCAGCTGAAGCGGCGCTACGACCTGATCCCGAACGTCATCGAGACGGTCAAAGGCTACGCGGCGCACGAACAGAAGGTCTTCGCGCAGGTCACCGAGGCCCGCTCGCGCGCCATGCAGGCCGCCGGTCCGGGAGAGAAAGCGCAGGCGGAAGGGGCGCTGGCCGGCACGCTCAAGAGCCTGTTTGCCGTGGCGGAAAATTACCCGCAGCTGCGCGCCAATGAAAACTTCATGGGCCTGCAGCAGTCGCTCACTCAGGTGGAAGAAACGCTGCAGGGCGCGCGGCGCTACTACAACGCGGTCGTGCGGGACTACAACACGAAACTCAGCGTCCTGCCGGATCGACTGATTGCGCAGGCCGGCGGGTTTACGCCCAAGGAATTCTTCCAGCTCGACTCGGCGGAAGAAGCGAAGACGCCCAAGGTGTCCTTCTCGTGAGTCGATTCAAGCCTCCCGGTGTCTTCTTCGGACTGCTCCTAGCCGCCGTGGCCGGCCCGCGCGCCGCCGGCGCGTGGGACATTGCCGACTTCAACATCCAGGTGGTGGTGCATGAGGACGCCACCGCGAGTGTGACCGAAACCATCGTTGCCGACTTCGGCGGCGAATCCCGCCACGGCCTCTACCGGGACATCCCCATTCAGTACACCGACCGGGCCGGCCAGCGCTTCACCTTGCGGTTGACGGTCGACGACGTCGGCGGAGGACCCGTTCGCCTGGAATCCGCCGGCCGCTACCACCGCATCCGCATCGGCGACCCGAGCGCGACCGTGACCGGACTCCAAACGTATCGGATCGCCTACACGGTGCAGCGCGGGGCGGTGCGCTTCTTCCCGGATCATGACGAATGTTACTGGAACCTCACCGGCAATGAGTGGGCGGTGCCGATTCGGCATGTGCGCGCGGCCATCAGCCTGCCGTCGTCGGCGCGAGATCTGCGCGCGGTGGGCTTCATCGGCGGCTACGGTTCGACCGAGCAGCTGCGCCAGCTGCAGCGGGTTGGCACGCAGGTGGTTGTGGAGCCGCCGCAGGCGCTGGGGCCCTATGAGGGGCTGACGGCCGTGGTCGGGTGGGCGAAGGGCGCGGTGCATCCGCCGAGCCGGTGGCAAGTCGCCGCCTGGTGGCTGCAGGATAATTGGATCTACGCCATTCCGCTGGCGCTCCTCCTGATGATGTGGGGGCTCTGGTGGCGTCGCGGCCGGGATCCCCGTCACCCCGTCGCCCAGGTGGTGCAGTATGAAGCACCGGAAGGCCTCACGCCCGCTGAAGCCGGCGCGCTGGTCGATGAGCGGGTCCATCTGCGCGACATCACCTCGACGGTCATCGATCTGGCCGTGCGCGGCTACCTGCGGATTGAGCCGCAACGCCCAGGGCGCTTTGGCCTAGGGGCGGATTACCGGTTCGTGCGCCTGAAGTCCTGGCAGGGCGATGCGTCGCTCAAACCACACGAGCGAACACTGCTTCGGGGCGTCTTCGGGGACAACGAGGCGGTGGAGCTGTCCGAGTTGAAGTACGTGTTTTACGAGCGGCTGTCGGAAATCCGGAAACAGATTTACGCCGGGCTCGTGACCGCTGGGTTGTTTGGCGGCAATCCGGAGACGATTCGCGTGAGGTATCTCGGGGCAGGGGCCGTCGCGGGCGCGGTGATCTTCGCGGGGCTGTTGGCGCTGAAGGCTCGTGTCGGAAGCGTCTCGGCCGGCACGGTGATCGTCAGCGTCCTCTCCGCGCTGGTGGTGGGGTTGTTCGGGCAGCTTATGCCCCGACGGACGCTCAAAGGAGCCCAGGCGACGAATCGGCTGGGAGGGTTTCTGGAGTTCTTGCGCCGCACCGACCAGGACCGCATCCGCCGCATGAATGATCCCAGCCTGTTTGAGCGCTGCCTGCCGTACGCCTTGGCGTTCGGGGTAGCCGATCAGTGGGCCCAGGCCTTTGAGGGGCTCTACACTCAGCCGCCGTCCTGGTACGCGGGAGAGTGGGACCATTTCTCCGCACGGCGTTTCAGCCATGACCTGGACCGCGCCACTTCTTCGATGGGGCAATCCTTCGCCGCCACGCCTCGCTCCCAGGGGTCCTCCAGCTCCTGGGGTGGCAGCGGCTTCGGCGGCGGCTCGTCCGGCGGCGGCGGCGGGGGCGGCGGGGGCGGAGGCGCGTGGTAGCCCGTCGTCTTGACAGTGTCGTCCGACCCTGTTATCGTGTAACTTCTCCCGCCAGAAGGAGTTCCCGCAGGTTTCACGTGTGGACACATCGGCGGGCCGTGGCTCAGTTTGGTAGAGCGCCTGAATGGGGTTCAGGAGGTCGAGAGTTCGAATCTCTCCGGCCCGATGTTTTTGAAGGACAGAGGTACACGATGGCCATGAGAGTGAACGTGGGACTGATCGGCTTCGGCACCGTCGGCGCGGGCGTGGCCCGGGCGCTGCTGGAGAAGCGGCGGCTGCTGCAGGAGCGCGTCGGCACGCGCATCGTGCTGCGGCGCGTCTGCGACCGGGATTTTAGGCGCTCGCGCGGCTTCCGCCTGCCCTCCGAGCTGATGACCACGGATCCCGCGAAGATCCTGCAGGATCCGGACATGCACGTGGTCGTGGAGCTCATCGGCGGCATCGAGCCGGCCAAGACGCTCATCCTGGAGGCGCTGCGCCGCGGCAAGCACGTGGTCACCGCGAACAAGGCGCTGCTGGCTGGACACGGAGCAGAGATCTTCCGGGCGGCGGACCGCACCGGCACCGACCTCTATTTCGAGGCGTCGGTCGGCGGCGGCATTCCCATCATCAAGGCGCTGCGCGAGGGCCTGATCGCCAATGAGCTCGACGCCATCCTGGGCATCGTCAACGGCACCTCCAACTACATCCTCTCGCAGATGCGGGAGAAGCGGATCAGCTTCCATGAGGCGCTGCTGGAAGCCAAGCACCATGGCTACGCCGAGCGCAATCCCTCGCTGGATGTCGACGGGCATGATGCCTCGCACAAGCTGTCGATCCTGACCCTGCTGGGCTTCGGGTTCCAGGCGCAGCCGTCGAAGATCCACGTGGAAGGCATCAGCAAGATCTCGCAGGCGGACATCCAGTACGCCGACGAGCTGGGCTACTGCATCAAGCCGCTGGCCATCGCCAAGGTGGTGGATCATGAGCTGGACGTGCGGGTGCATCCGACGCTGCTGGCCAAGTCCCACCTGCTGGCCAACGTCAACGGCGTCTACAACGCCGTCTACGTGCACGGCGACATGGTGGGCTCCGAGCTCTTTTACGGCCGCGGCGCGGGGCAGGGGCCGGCGGCCAGTTCGGTCGTCTCGGACATCGCGGATGTGGCGCGCAACATCGCCAGCGGGGCCAGCCTACGGGTGCCGCTGAGCCATCCGAAAAGCCGCAGTGTGCGCCGGCTGCGCCGCATGGGTAACATCGAAACCCGCTACTACATGCGCTTCATGATGAAGGACAAGCCGGGCGTGCTGGCGAAGATTGCCGGCGTATTGGGCCGCCACCACATTTCGATCGCCAGCGTCCACCAGAAGGAGCGCCACAAGGCGCGCAGCGTGCCGGTGGTCATGATGACGCATGAGGCGAAGGAGTCCCACGTGCGGGCGGCGCTCGAGGCGATCGACCGCGTGGGATTCGTGAAGCCCCCAACGGTGGCCATCCGCACCGAAGCCCCGCGCGCTCGATAATGGCACGGCCCATCTGGCCCGGCGTCATCGAGGCGTACCGGCGCCATCTGCCGGTGACGGCCCGCACGCCGGTGGTGACACTGCTGGAAGGCAACACGCCGCTGATTCACAGCCGCGCGCTCAGCCGCCGTGTCGGTGCTTCGGCCGACGTCTACCTGAAGTATGAGGGGTTGAATCCCACCGGCTCCTTCAAAGACCGGGGAATGACGGTGGCGATGTCGAAGGCCGTGGAAGCCAAATCGGTGGCCGTGCTGTGCGCCTCCACCGGCAACACCTCGGCCTCCGCCAGCGCCTATGCGGCGCGGGCCGGGCTGCGGTCGATTGTGCTGATCCCCAGCGGGGCGATCGCGTTGGGCAAGCTCTCGCAAGCGCTCATCCACGGCGCGCGGGTGGCGGCGGTTGAGGCAAACTTCGATGCGTGCCTGACGCTGGCCAAGGAGCTGGCGAAGGCACATCCGATCACGCTGGTCAACTCCATCAACCCGCACCGGATCGAAGGGCAGAAGACCTGCGCGTTTGAAATCTGCGACGCGCTGGGCCGCGCGCCGGACTTCCATGTCACGCCGGTGGGCAACGCCGGCAATATTACGGCGCAGTGGAAGGGCTACCGGGAGTACTATCAGCTCGGCGCGATCCGCCGGCTGCCGGTGATGCTGGGATTTCAAGCCGCCGGCGCCGCCCCGCTGGTGACAGGCCGTATCGTCAAGACGCCGAAGACCGTGGCGACGGCTATCAAGATCGGCAATCCGGCCAGCTGGCAGGCTGCTCTCAGGGCGCGGGATGAGTCGCGTGGGCAGATCGCGGCGGTGACGGACCGGGAGATCCTCGCGGCGTACCGCGGGCTCGCCGAGCAAGACGGCATCTTCGTTGAGCCCGCCTCCGCCGCCTCCGTCGCTGGATTGCTGAAGCTGGCGAAGGCGGGATACTTTGCCAGGCAGAAGCCGGCCTCGGGGGGGCGGCTGGCCATCGTGTGCATTCTGACCGGCCATGGGTTGAAGGATCCTGAGCGGGCGATCAAGAGCTTGAAGGTACCGAAGCCGATTCCGCCGTTGCTGTCGGTCATCGCCAAGGCGGTGGGGTTGAAATGATCCCACCCCCTGCGAACAGCGGCGCAGCACGTCGGTCGAAGCCTACCCAAGTCCGATGATAGCGAAAGCCCGCGAGCGTGTCCTTAAGCGAAGTCCGCGAAGTCTGGCCCGCTTCAAGAAACGGGTGCTCACCCGGGCGGCCCTTGGCCGCCCTTCGCAGGGGGTGGGATGAAATACGTGATCCTGCGCTGTGAAGACGGAGGCCGCGGAAGCGGCCGCGCAGCACCGCTGCTGGAAGGAGCCAAGGCGGCCTTCCTGCAGCAATTGGCGCAGGCCGGCGCGGCCGGCGTGGTGCGCCGCCACGCGGCGCAGCGGCTGGCGACGCACCGCGGCCTGCTCGGGCTCGCCCCGCAGGGCATCGAGCCGCCGGCAGGGCAGTGTTACGCGGTCAGTGCTAGCCTCGCGCTGGCGGAGGGCGAGCGTGTCTGGTGCTGCGACTTCGCCACGGAGCAGGCCGGCCGGGTGGTGGATCCGACGGCCGGGCAGATCACGACGAAGGAAAGCGCCGTGCTGATCCAGGCGCTCAACATGGCGCTGGGATCGGAGACCAGGCGGTGGGAAGTGGGCAGCGGCAACCACCACTTGCTGGTCACGCGCGATCCGGCGCTCACGCCGGATTCGAAAGCGGCGATTCCCTCACCGGAGCTGCTCGTCGGCGAGTCATGGGCCACCCGCCTGCCGCGCCATCCGCTGGCCGACGCGGTGCGGTTGATGGCGCAGCAAGCCAGGGACGTCTTGGAGCCCCATCCGATCAATCAGGTGCGCGTCGATTTGGGGCAGAATCCGGCCAACTTCATGTGGCTCTGGGGCGGGGCGCAGGCGGCGGCCAGCCCGTCCTTCAAAGAGCGTACGGGTCTTTCCGGCGCGGTGGTCTCGCACAGTTTTCCGCTGCGCGGGCTGGCGAAGACGCTGGCGTTGGAATGGAAGGCCGGCCCGGCGATGCTCGATGAAGTGTCGGTCGACCGGTTGAGCAAGGAGGTCGTTCAGCTGTTGAAATCACATGATCTCGTGTACGTGCACGTGCGGATCATCAGCGACGATCCGGTGGAGCGGCTCTGCGCCGTGGACCGGCTCGACCAGCGGCTGCTCAGGCCCCTGGCGGAGGCCCTGCCCAAGATCGGTCCGTGGCGGCTGCTGGCCGCTATCGATGACCGCGCCGACGGGTCGGTGGCGTTCATCGCCGTCGGCGACGGATTGCCGCAGCAGCCGGTCGCACAGGTACACGAGCGCGGCGTGCAGGAGAGCCCCCTGCAGTTTGCGGATAGCGGCGAGCTCTTTGCGTGGTTTACCCGGCAGGCCGGCTGATGAAAGTCCGCTTAGTCGTGCAGAAGTTCGGCGGCAGCTCGGTGGCGAACTCCGAGCGCATCAAGCGGGTGGCCCAGCGCGTCGTGGAGACCAAGCGCGCCGGCGCCAACGTCGTCGTGGTGGTTTCGGCGCTGGGCGATACCACCGACGAGCTGCTGGAGCTGGCCGGCCAGATCAGCCACAGCCCGCCGGAGCGCGAGCTGGACATGCTGATGGCGACGGGCGAGCAGGTGTCGGTGGCCCTGCTGGCAATGGCCATCCATGAGCTGGGCGAGGATGCGGTTTCGTTTACCGGCGCGCAGGTGGGCATCTTGACGGACGCCACCCACACCAAGGCGAAGATTGTCGACATCAACACCCAGCGGATCGTGCGGGAGCTTGAGCGGCGGCGCATCGTCATCGTGGCGGGTTTTCAGGGGGTGAACCTCAACCAGGACATCACGACGCTGGGCCGCGGCGGCTCCGATCTGACCGCGGTGGCCATGGCCCAGGCGTTGAAGGCGGATGTGTGCGAGATTTTCACGGACGTAGAAGGCATCTACACCGCCGATCCGCGGCTCGTCCCGCAGGCGCGCAAGCTCTCGGCGATCAGTTATGACGAAATGCTCGAGATGGCGTCGCTGGGCGCGCAGGTGATGCAGGCGCGCTCCATCTTTGTCGCGAAGCGGTTCGACATCCCGATCCATGTCCGGTCGAGCTTCACACATGCGGAGGGTACGATGATCACGAAGTCCGTCAAAGCGATGGAAGACATCGTCGTCAGCGGCGTGACACTGCAGAAGGATGAGGCTAAGGTAACGGTGCGCGACGTGCCGGATAAGCCCGGCATGGCGGCGGAGATCTTCCGCGAGCTAGCGGGCAAGGGCGTCAACGTGGACATGATCGTGCAGAACGTCAGCCGCGAGGGCTCCACCGATCTGTCGTTTACGGTGGTTAAGCACGACTTGCCGCCCACCCTGCGGATTACTCGCAGCAGTGCCCATCGCATCGGCGCTGGGGAAGTCACGACGGATGAGGGGGTGGCGAAGCTCTCCATCGTGGGCATCGGGATGCGCAGCCACTCCGGCATTGCCGCGAAGATGTTCGAGGCGATGGCCCGCAAGCGGATCAACATCGAGATGATCTCCACCTCGGAGATCAAGATTTCGGTCATCATCCGCCGGCAGCATGCCGAGCGGGCGATGCGCGTCATCCACCAAGCCTTCGGCTTGGGAAAACGAGGAGCACACTAACGAAAGCACCAAGCACCAAATCCCAAACACCAAATAAATTCCAAATTCCAAGCTCCAAATTCAGGGGTCATTGCGAGCGATCACATGGCACAGGTTGAGTTATACGATACGAGCTTACGAGACGGGGCGCAGACCGAGGGCATCTCCTACTCGGTGCAGGATAAGCTGCGCATCACCGAGAAGCTGGACGCCCTCGGCGTGCACTACATCGAAGGCGGCTGGCCTGGCTCCAACCCGAAGGATGCGGAGTATTTCCGTCGGGCGGCGAAGCTGCGCCTGACCAACGCCATCCTGACCGCGTTCGGCAGCACGCGGCGGGCGGATCATGCCGCGGCGAAGGACCCGAATTTGCAGGCGCTGCTGAAGGCCGAGACCCAGATCATCACCATCTTCGGCAAGACGTGGGACCTGCACGTGCGCGACGTGCTGCGCATCAGCCCGGAGGAGAACCTCAGGGTCATCGAAGATTCCGTGGCCTTCTTGAAACGGCGCGGCAAGCGGGTGGTCTATGACGCCGAGCACTTCTTCGACGGCTACAAAGACAATCCGGAGTACGCGCGCAAGACCCTCCAGGCCGCCATCAACGGCGGCGCGGACTGTGTGACCTTCTGCGACACCAACGGCGGCACGCTGTCCCATGAAGTGCTCGAGATCATCACCGCGTGCAAGCGGGAGCTGCCGGTGGTCCTCGGCGCGCATACGCACAACGACAGCGAGCTGGCGGTGGCCAACGCGCTGGCGGCGATGGCGGCCGGCTGCACGCAGGTGCAGGGTACCATCAACGGCTACGGGGAGCGGTGCGGCAATGCGAATCTCGTCTCGATCATCGCGATTCTCAAGACCAAGATGGGCGTGCATTGCCTGCCGGACGCGAAGCTCAAGGAATTGACGGAGGTGTCCAGGTTTGTCGCCGAGCTGAGCAACATGGCGCAGAATCCGCATCAGCCCTTCGTGGGCGCGGCGGCTTTTTCGCACAAGGGCGGCGTGCACGTCAACGCGGTGATGAAGAACCCGCGCACCTACGAGCACATCGATCCGTCGGTGGTGGGCAATCAGCGCAAGATCATCGTCTCGGAGCTGTCGGGCCGCTCCTCGCTCGTGCTAAAGGCGAAGGATCTGGCCCTGGATCTGTCGAAGAACACGCCCGAGGCAAAAAAACTGCTGCAGACCCTGCAGAAATTGGAGCACGAGGGGTACCACTACGAGGCGGCGGATGGCTCGCTGGAGCTGCTGATGAAGCGCCAGCTCAAGCAAGCCAAGCCGTTCTTCACGCTGGAAGGCTTCCGCGTGATCATGGAGAAGCGCGACCACAAGCTCAACTCTGAGGCCAGCATCAAAATCCGCGTCAAGGGCGTACCGGAGCAGACCGCCGCCGAGGGCGACGGGCCGGTCAACGCCCTGGATAACGCCCTGCGCAAGGCGCTGCGGCCCTTCTATCCAACGCTGGCGCGGATGCATCTGACGGACTTCAAGGTGCGCGTGCTGGATGAGAAGGCCGGCACCGCCGCCAAGGTGCGCGTGCTGATCCAGTCCCAGGATGAGCACGACTCCTGGGGCACCGTCGGCGTGTCGGAGAACGTCATCGAAGCCAGCTGGCAGGCCCTGGTCGACTCCATCGAGTATAAACTCTTGAAAGATCAGAAGCTGGAAACTGGAAGCAGGAAGCTGGAAAGGACCAAGAAACCAACTCATGGTTAATCCAGCCTCCAGCTTCTAGCTTCCAGCCTCTGAGCGTCGCGCTACGCATGCCTGAGCTCCCGCCTCAATACAATCCACAGCAAGTCGAAGAGCCCCGCTACCAGTGGTGGGAGCAGCAGGGCTTCTTTCAAGCCGACGTTGACGCCAAGCGGAAGCCCTATACGATCGTCATCCCGCCGCCCAACATCACCGGCATCCTGCACATGGGCCATGCGCTCAACAACACGATCCAAGACATCCTGATCCGCTGGAAGCGCATGCAGGGTTTCAACGCCCTCTGGGTGCCGGGTACCGACCATGCCGGCATCGCCACGCAGAATGTCGTGGAGAAAGCGCTGGCCAAGGAAGGCAAAAAGCGGCAGGACCTTGGCCGTGACGCCTTCATCAAACGGGTGTGGCAGTGGAAGGAAGGGTACGGCAACACCATCATCCGCCAGCTGCGCCGGCTGGGCTCCTCCTGCGACTGGCGGCGCACCCGCTTTACGATGGATGAGGGGCTCTCCGAGGCGGTGCTCGAGGTCTTCGTGCGGCTCTACGAGCAGGGCCTGATCTACCGCGGCAACTACATCATCAACTGGTGCCCCCGCTGCCAGACCGCGCTCGCGGATGAGGAAGCGCCGCGCGTGCAGACTCAGGGCAAGCTGTATCATATTAGATATCCGCTGGAAGAGGCTCAAGGCTCTAGGCTCAAGGCTCAAGGCGAGGACCAGCCTTCAGCCTTCAGCCTTCAGCCTTCAGC
>JACQRD010000081.1 GCA_016206675.1 Candidatus Omnitrophota bacterium | reverse complement strand
TATCGAGCAGCCGCGCGCGCAGCACGCGCATGGCCTTCTCCTTGTTGCGCTGCTGGCTGCGCTGTTCCTGGCAGGTGACGACCAGCCCGGTCGGCACGTGGCGGATGCGCACTGCTGAATCCGCCGTATTGACGCTCTGGCCGCCAGGGCCGGAGGCGCGGTAGACGTCGATCTGCAACTCCTTGGCGGGAATCGGCGGCAGCTCCACCTCTTCCGGCTCCGGCAGCACCGCCACCGTGACGGTGGAGGTGTGGATGCGCCCCTGCGCTTCGGTCTGCGGCACGCGCTGCACGCGATGCACGCCGCTTTCATATTGCAGGCGCCGCCAGGTGCCGGGGCCCTTCACCGAAAAGGCGATCTCCTTCATGCCTCCAGCCTCGGAGCGCGACGACTCCATCGCGTCCACCGTCCAGCCGCGCTTGGCGGCGTACTTGGTGTACATCCGGTACAGATCGGCGACGAACAGGCTGGCCTCAAGCCCGCCGGTGCCGGCGCGAATTTCCATGATGAAGGGGCGCTCCGGCTCCTCATGCCGCGCCGCCAACTGCTGCTTAAGCTCAGTGAGCAGCTCGGCCTGCTGGCGCCGCAGCAGCACGGCTTCTTCCTTGGCCAGCTCCCGCACGTCGGTTTCGCCCTGGGCGTGGAGGATGGCTTCGGCTTCGGCCGCATCGCGCTCCAGCCGCTGATACGTCCGATAGGCGAAGACTGTCTCGCGAAGATCGGACAGCTCCTTGGAGAGTTGCTGGTACTGTTTGCCTGCCTGCCGCGCCGGCGGCGCAGGCAGGGGGTCCGTCGATGGCCGCCCCGCCTCTGCGGCGAGCTGCTCTTCGAGCTCGGCGTAGCGGCGCTCCATCTGGGCGAGCTGATCGAGCAGTTGCTGGCGGGACATCGACATGGTCAAAGCGACCGTAGCTGTAGGCTCTAGGCTGTAGGCTGTGGGCAAACGCTCTTGCCTAGAGCCTTGAGCCTTGAGCCTAGAGCAATGGACATGCGAATTACGCGGCGGGGGTCTTCTTCGTGTACTTCCGCTTGAATTTTTCGACGCGGCCGGCGGTGTCCACCAGCTTCTGCGTGCCCGTAAAGAAGGGGTGGCACGAGGCGCAGATTTCCACGTGGATCGCCTTCCTGGTCGACCGCGTGTGGTAGACCGCGCCGCAAGTGCAGCTGATCGTGCTTTCGACGTACTCCGGATGAATGCCTTCTTTCATATTGGACAACTCCCACAATGCTGAAGGCTGAAGGCGGAAGGCTGAAGGCAACTGCCTTGAGCCTTGAACCTTGAGCCTTGAGCGGTTCTCATGTGAGCGGTTCTCATGATTGTTTCGCCATCGTGGCGAGGAAGTCTTTGTTCGACTTGGCCTTGGAGAGCCGGTCGATGAGCAGCTCCATCGCCTGCACCGGGTCCATTTCGTTCAACACTTTACGCAGCACCCAGATCTTTTGCAACTCCTCCTGGGTGACCAGCAGCTCCTCGCGCCGGGTGTTGGAGCGGCGGATGTCGATCGCCGGATAGATGCGCCGCTGGAAGAGGTTGCGGTCCATCGTCAGCTCCAGGTTGCCCGTGCCCTTGAACTCCTCGAAGATGACCTCATCCATGCGCGAGCCGGTGTCAACGAGGCAGGTGCCGATGATCGTCAGGCTGCCGCCCTCCTCGATGCCGCGCGCGGTGCCGAAGAACCGCTTCGGCTTGTGCAGCGCGTTGGCGTCCAGGCCGCCGGTCAGCACGCGGCCGCTGTGCGGCTCCACCGTGTTGTAGGCGCGCGCCAGCCGCGTGATGGAGTCGAGCAGGATCACCACGTCCTTCTTGTGCTCCACCTGCCGCTTGGCCTTCTCCATCACGATCTCGGCCACCTGGATGTGCCGGTCGGCCGGCTCATCGAAGGTGGAGGAAATGACCTCGCCCTTCACCGTCCGCTGCATCTCGGTGACCTCTTCCGGCCGCTCGTCGATCAGCAGCACGATGAGCACCACTTCCGGGTTGTTGGTCGTGATCGCATTGGCGATCTTCTGCAGCAGCACCGTCTTGCCGCTGTACGGCGGAGCGACGATCAAGCCGCGCTGCCCCTTGCCGATGGGGGTCAGCAGATCCATGATCCGCGTCGACATCTCCTTCGGATGGGTTTCCAGCACCAGCCGCTGGTTGGGGTAGATCGGTGTGAGGTTGTCGAAGTTCGTCTTGACCTTCGCGTCATCCGGGTTTTCCCCGTTGACCGCCTCCACCTTCAGGAGGGCGAAGTAGCGCTCGCCCTCTTTCGGCGGGCGCACCTGGCCGTTGACCACATCCCCCGTGCGCAAGTCGAAGCGCCGAATCTGCGACGGCGAGACGTAGATGTCGTCCGGGCACGGCAGGTAGTTGTAGTTCGGGGAGCGCAGGAAGCCGAAGCCGTCCGGCAAAATTTCCAGCACGCCGGAGGAGAAAATCAACCCCTCCCGTTCCGTCTGGGCGGAGAGGATCTTGAAGATCAGATCCTGCTTCTTCAGCCCCGAGACGCCGTTGACGTTGAGCTCGCGCGCCACGCGGTTGAGCTCCGAAATCTTCAGCGCCTTCAGCGCGCCGATGTCGAGCTTGGCCGCTTGCGCGGGCTGTTGCGTACCAGTTGATTCCATAGTTGTCTCACCTGTGTTCGCGTCGACTCGACGCTGCCGGAATTCTCCACCACCGCGTCGGCCAACGCCGCCTTGGCCGAGAGGTTCCACTGCGCGTCCATCCGTGCATTCAACTCCTCCTCCGATGTCCCGTATTTGCGCCGCAAGCGCTGCCGCTGCACCTCGGGCGAGGCCGTCACCACCACCAGCGCGTCCACCAACCGTTGGGCGCCCGTCTCCACGAGCAGCGGCACATCCAGCACTACCGCCTTCATCCGCCGCGCGCGCCGCAACTCGTGCAGCCGGCGGGCGATGGCCCGCATCACCTTGGGATGCACGATCGCCTCAAGCTGCCGGCGCCTCGGCGCATGCTCGAAGACGATCGCCGCCAGCCGCCGGCGGTTGACCGTCTCATCGTCGTTGAGCACGCCGGCGCCGAAGGCCTTCACGATCTGCCGCCACGCCAGCCGCTTCGGCTCCATCAGCTCGTGCGTGATGGCATCCGCGTCCAGCACCACCGCTCCGAGCCGCTTGAACATGCCGGCGACCGTGCTTTTTCCTGTCCCAAAACCTCCAGTAACCCCAATAACAACCATGAGGAGACTGGAAGCTAGAGGCTGGAGGCTGGAAAGAGCCACCTGTTCCAGCTTCCAGCTTCCTGCTTCCTGCTTCTTACAAGCATTAGTTGACTGGCGACAGGTCCAACCAGTTCACACCGGCTTTCACGGTCACGATGAGCGGTACGGACAGCTCGATCGCCCCTTCCATCACGCGCTTCGCCAGCCGTGCCAGCGCCGCCAGCTCCTTCTTCGGGCACTCGAAGACCAGCTCATCATGCACCTGCACGACCATCCGGCTGCTCAAGCCTTCGTGCGCCAGCCGCCGGTCCATGTCGACCATGGCCCGCTTGATCAAATCCGCCGCCGTGCCTTGCACCGGCGCGTTGATCGCCATGCGCTCCCCCACTTGCCGCAGCACGGCATCCGGGCTGTTGACCTCGGGAATGTAGCGGCGCCTGCCCAAAAGCGTCTGCACGAACCCCTCCCGCCGGGCCTTGGCGATCTGGCCGTCCAGATACGCGCGCACCTTCGGATAGCGCTGGAAATAGGCGTCGATGAACGCTTGCGCGTCCTCGAACGACATGCCCAGCTCCTTGGACAGCCCGTGGGAGCTCATGCCGTAGAGAATGCCGAAGTTGACCGCCTTCATGGCGTTGCGCTGCTCCGGCTGCACCTCGGCCTCGGGAATCCCGTAGATGAGCGAGGCGGTGTAGCGGTGGATGTCGCGCCCCTGGCGGAACGCCTCGCTGAGCGCCTCATCACCGGAGAGGTGGGCGAGGATGCGCAGCTCAATTTGCGAGTAGTCCGCCGTCACCAGCAAGCCGTCGGGGATGCCGGCAATGAACGCCTTGCGGATGAGGCGGCCCAGCTCCGTCTTGATGGGGATGTTTTGCAAATTCGGCTCGCTCGAGGAGAGCCGCCCCGTGGCTGTGGCGGCCTGATTGAAGGAGGTGTGCACCCGGCCGGTGGCCGGATGGGCTAACTGGGGCAGCGCGTCGACATAGGTGGAAACCAGCTTCGACAACTCGCGGTACTCCATCAGCTGCTTGGGCAGCGGATGCTGCTCGGCCAGCTGCTGCAGCACGCCGGCATCCGTCGAGGGGCCGGTCTTCGTCCGCTTGATGACCGGCAGCTTCAGCCGCTCGAAAAGCACCTGGGCCAGCTGTTTCGGCGAATTGAGGTTGAAGGGGGCTCCGGCCAGGCGGTGGATCTCCTCCGTCAGTTGAAGCAGCCTGGTATCCATCGTCGCTTTCAGGCCGGCCAGATACGGGCGGTCGATGGCAATACCGGCGGCTTCCATGCGCGCGAGCACCGCCAGCAACGGCAGCTCCAGCTCCGTATACAAGGCGGAGAGCTGCTGATCCGCCAGCACCTTGTTCAGCCGCCGATGCAGCGGAAGGATGGCTGAGACGAAGCGGGCGAAGAGACGCAGGTCTTCCGATCCCTCCAGCGTCTCGGCCTCTTGCACGGCCGGCGGCGCCGGCACGCGCTCATCCAGATACTCATCCGCCAGATCCGGCAGCGACTGCTCTGTCCGCGCAGGGTTGAGGAGGTAGGCGGCCACCATCGTATCGCCGGCGATGCCTGCAAGCCGGCAGCCGATGGTGCCGAGCCAGCGCATCGCGGCTTTGACGTCATGGCCGATCTTGGGAGCACGCGCGTCGGCCAGCCACCGCTGAAGCCGGCCCCCTTCCGGACTGACGAGCCACAGGCGGTTCAACCGCAGAACCCACACCGGCTCTGCGGCCGTCGCCACCGCAAAGACGGCGGAGTCACCGGCGGGCCAGCAGCCGATGGCCGCCGCCGCGCCGCGCTCCAACTGCGTGAGGCACTGGGCGATCTGCTGGGGATGCTCCGCCATGGCAATCTCAGAGGCGCCGCCGGGCGTCGGGGCCGAGGCATCCAGCTCCGCCAGCAGCCGCTTGAATTCCAGTTCGCGGAAGAGCGCGCGCAGCGCCTTCCAATCAGGCTCCTGAAGCTTCATGTCCTGCGCGTGCAGCTCGATGGGAACATCCGTCTCGATGCGGGCCAGCTGGCGCGCGCGCTGCACCTGCTCGCGCGCCGCCTCAAGCGCCTTGCGGCGGGCCGGAGAGTCCACCTGCTCCAGATGGGCATAGAGCGCGTCGATGCTGCCGAACTGCTTCAGCAGCTCGACGGCCGTTTTTTCTCCCACCCCCGGCACGCCGGGGATGTTGTCGATCTCATCGCCCATCAGGCCCATCAAATCCACGATCCGCTCCGGTCCGATCCCATAGCGCTGCTTCACCGCCGCGGCATCCAGCACCGCATCGTCTTTGTGCGGGTTGTACACCTTGATATGGCTGTTGACCAACTGCAGGGCATCCTTATCCCCGGTGACCAGGAAGACTTCCACGCCCGGCCCGGCAAGGCGCTTGGCGATGCTGGCCAGCACATCCTCGCCTTCAAAGCCTTCCCGCTCGAAGACCGGAATACGGTAGGCCGCCAGCAGCCGCTTGACCAGGGGCAGCTGGCTGATCAGCGGATCGGGCATCGGCTTGCGCTGGATCTTGTACGCGGCAAACTGCTGGTGGCGGAACGTCGGCTTGCCGGTGTCAAACGCCACCGCGAGGCCGTCCGGATGCTCTTTCTCCTGCAGCGCCTTGAGCATCGTCGCCACACCGTAGACGGCGTTGGTCGGCCGCCCGTCCAACGTGCTCAGGGCCCGGATCGCGTAGAACGCCCGGTAGCAGAACGCGGTGCCATCAATCAGGAAGACCCGCTGGAGCGCCATCCGATGGAATACGCGCGCGGAAGCTACGGTCGTGTTGTCACGGAATGATGAAGATTGGGAAGTGGCGTGCCGGTGCCGCTAGGGCCAGTCCCCGTGCTGCTCCGTCACCGCATGGTACTCTTCCAGGGACCGATCGTGCGCCTGCAGCTCGCCGTCGATGACGCGGCGCCGGTTGAAGATGCGCCCCTTCAGGCCGGGATAGGTCTTCAGCACCCCCAGCGCGACAAGCCGCTCTTCGGCCCGCGCGGTCCAGGGGTCGTAGGGATCGCCGAGCTGGTAGCGCTTCATCCAGTGGTAGATGGCCGACTCCTTCTTGCCCATGCGCTCATACAGCATCGCCAGATTCGCATGGGCTTCGAGATAGTTGGGATTGAGCTCCAGCGCCTTGCGATACGACTGCTCCGCCTCGGCCAGCCGCCCGCCCGCCTCCATCAGCACCCCGGCGTCGTTATGGGGGGTGGGATAGGACGGATCGAGTGCGGCCGCCTTCTGATACAAGCTCAGCGCAGAGGTGGCATCACCGCGCCGCTGCGCCTCGTACCCCTGCATCCGGTAGGTCATCGCCTCTTCGCGGAGCGTGGATGCGCAGACGACTGCATTGGGAAGGATCGCGTGGGAGGCCAGCACGATGAGTGCGGTGAGCCGTATGACCTGCATGAAGATACCCTGCCACTTTAGCATGGCGGCCCTGTAGCGTCAAGTGTCAATCGATAGTGATGGACCTCAACAGGCAACGGGGCCTGTCAGGGTGACGCTCCAACGGTGTTGCGCCACCACGGCCACTTCGTCGTGCCTCCGGCAGCCCGGCTCGCTCAGATGCGGTTCCGAGACGCCCGGCTCGGCGGACCCGGCCGTGAACTCGGCGCCGCTCAACCGGCGCCTCGGACAGCACGGCCGGGGTCTTTAAAAGCAGTCCGCCTGCGCCGGGCTGAACCGCATATTCGCTCGCCGGGGCTGCCTGCGGCCCGACGAGCTGCAACGGTGCCGCCAGCGGCGGTGGGGGCGAACCGCGAGTGACTGTGCGGGCTCAGCCCGGGGGCGGCAAACTGCCTTTGAGACACGGCCGGCCTGTTCGACGAGCCCGACCGGCGAGGAGTTGGCC
>JACQRD010000010.1 GCA_016206675.1 Candidatus Omnitrophota bacterium | reverse complement strand
GTCTGGGGAAAACTGCGAGTTTTCCCCAGAGCGCATCGGCTGACTGGGAGGGAAGGGAGACCAGGGAGGCCGCAGGCCGACCGCTAGGAGGGAAACCGCAGGTTTCCCTCCTAGGGAGCGAGGCGTAAGCCGAGCGACGGTTCATATCCCGCCGGGCGCGCGTTTCTTCCTTTGAAGGTGCCACATGCCGGGTCTAACGCCTGAAGATCGACGTTTCCTCAATGAGCGCCGCAAGATGGTGCCGAGGATGCGCCTGGCTGGGTGGGCTTTTCTCGTGCTGGCGCTGGTGATGGGTGGTGTCCTGTCGATGTGGATGGAGCGTGTGGAACAGGTGATTCTCGACCCCACGGAACGCTCACAGAGCGCCCAGCTGGCTGAACCGACGTCAACCGCACGAGAAGCAAAGCTAGTCGATGAGGTGAAAGAGTTGGATCACGCGTTGAGGGACGCGATTCGGCTCTTGCTATTGATCTTCATAGGCCTTGTCGTTGGATTTCTACTGATGGGTGCCCTACTGCTTGTTGGCTCGGCCTGGGAACAGCGGCAATACCTCCAGGCGATCGATCGTCTCGAAGAGGGGCGGCGTTTGAGTGGGTAGCAAAATGGCGAAACGGTGTGGTGCGGTCTATCTGGTGGGCGCAGGGCCTGGTGATCCGGGCCTCATCACGGTCAGAGGGCAGGAGCTGCTTCAGCAGGCTGACGTGGTGGTCTATGACCACCTTGTGTCGCCGCGCCTACTCAAAATGTGCCGGCCGAAGGCAAAGTTCATCTATGTGGGCAAGGAGGCCGGCCGCCACGCGCTGCCGCAGGCATCACTTAACGTGTTGTTGATCCGATCGGCAAAATCAGGCAAGACCGTCGTGCGCCTGAAAGGGGGCGATCCGTTTCTCTTCGGACGGGGCGGAGAAGAGGCGTTGGCGCTGGCAAAAGCGCGGATTCCCTATGAGGTCGTGCCGGGTGTGACGAGCGCGATCGCCGTGCCAGCGTACGCCGGTATTCCGGTGACGCACCGTGTCCTGTCCTCTTCGGTCGCCATCGTCACGGGGCACGAAGATCCGACGAAGGCCGGCAGCGCCATGCGATGGGGGCCGCTGGCGGCTGCTTGCGACACACTAGTGTTCCTCATGGGGGTCAGTACGCTGCCACACATTATCGCGCAGTTGCGACGGCACGGGCGAAAGGCCGCTACCCCCTGCGCGGTGATCGAATGGGGCACGCGACCGAGACAACGGACCATCACCGGCACGTTGTCGACGATCACCGCGCGCACGCGCGCCGCCTCGATCCATCCACCGGCCATCCTCGTTGTCGGCGACGTGGTCTCGCTGCGCAAACGATTGAACTGGTTTGAAACCAGGCCGCTCTTCGGGCGGCGCATCCTGGTGACGCGGGCAGCCGACAAAGCCGCGTCCCTCAGCGATCAGTTGGCCGCGCTGGGCGCTGACGTGGAGGAGCTGCCGGCCATCGAGCTGGCACCGGTTAAGCCCAACGGGGCGTTCCATGAAGCCGTAGAAGCGATTCCGGAGGCGGACTGGGTCTTCTTCACCAGCCCCGAAGGGATTGGGTGGTTTTCACAGATGCTGAGGCCGCTGCGTAAGGATCTGCGATGGCTGAAGGACTGCCGCATCGGGGCCATCGGCCCAAAGACCGCGGTCGCTATTGAGGCGCAAGGCCTCCACGTGGACTTTCTTCCCAAGCGGTTCAGCCAAGAGGGCATGGTGAACACGTTCCCATCCCGTCTCGCGCGAGGGAAACGCGCGCTCATCTTCAGCGCGCAGGAAAGCCGGGATGTGCTTGAAGCCGGCCTGCGCCGGCGCGGCATGCAGGTGAGGAGAGTTCCGGTCTATCGCACGGTGCTTCCGCGCGCGCTTGCAAGCCGCATGGGTGAGCTGTTCCGCTCGCCGTTTGATCTCGTCACGGTGACATCCGCCAGCTGTGTGGATCATCTCTATGAAGGGCTGAAGGCGGCCGGCAGCGGGCGCCTGTTTGCGCAGCTGCGGTTTGCGTCGATCGGGCCGGTCACGTCCAATGCGGTGCGGGCCCTGGGCGGCAGGATAGCCGTTGAGGCGTCGACCTCTACGATTGAAGGATTAGTCGACGCGGTGAAGCGATGGGGTGCTCATCGATGACCATCACTGCGATGTCCCACCCCTACCGATCGCGGCGCATGCGCCAGCGCGAGGGGTGGCGGGGCCTCATCCGCGAACACCGGCTCTCGGCGGAGCAGCTCGTGATGCCGCTGTTTGTGCGGCCTGGCAGCAACATCCGCGCACCGATTCCCGCCATGCCGGGCCAATTTCAGCTCTCCATCGATCAGCTGGTCAAAGAATGCCGGGAATTGCAGGAGGTGCGTGTACCGGCCATCCTGCTCTTCGGGTTGGCGGACCGGAAAAAGGATGAGCGGGCTGCCGGCGCCTGGGCCAAGGACGGCATCATCCAGCGGGCGGTGCGCGCCCTGAAAGCCGAGGTGCCTGGATTGCTGGTGATCACCGACGTATGCCTGTGCGCGTATACCTCGCACGGCCACTGCGGTCTCTTGAAGAAGACCCGCGACCCGCGACCCGCGACCCGCGGTCAGGCCAAGAAAGGACGGTCTCGAGTCTCGAGTCTCGAGTCTCGAGTCCATCCATCGGTTTCGATCGATGAAGAGGCGACACGGCAGGCGCTGGCGAAGACGGCGGTCTCGCATGCGCAGGCCGGCGCGGACATGATCGCCCCGTCGGATATGATGGATGGCAGCGTGGGGGTAATCCGCCAAGCACTGGATCAGGCCGGGTTCGACGAGACGCCGATCTTGGCCTACGCGGCGAAGTTTGCTTCGGCGCTCTACGCTCCCTTCCGCACGGCCGTAGACTCCGCCCCGGCCTTCGGCGACCGGCGTTCCTATCAGCTCGATGTCGCCAACCAGCAGGAGGCGCTGCGCAAAGCCGCGCACGATTTGCAAGACGGCGCCGACATCGTCATGGTCAAGCCCGCGCTCGGCTATCTCGATGTGGTGCAGCGCATCAAGGAGACGCTGCGCTGCCCGACGGCGGCGTTTAATGTCAGCGGCGAATACGCCATGGTGAAGGCCGCCGCCGCGCGCGGCTGGCTGGCGGAGCGCCCGGTGTGGATGGAAGCGCTGCTGAGCATGAAGCGCGCCGGCGCCGACGTCCTGATCACCTACTGGGCCAAAGACGCCGCGAAACTGCTGAGTGAAACATGAACGAAGCGAAGAAGATTGCGGATTGCGGATTGCGGATTGCGGATTTGGAAGCCGCTCCAATTCGCAATGCGCAATTCGCAATTCGCAATACTCTTCAGCAGTACTTGGTTGGTGGAGTCAACAGCCCGGTGCGCGCCTTCAAGCAGGTGGGCGGGCAGCCGCTGTGGCTCTCGCGCAGCCGGGGTGCCGAGGTCTGGGACGCGAACGGCCGGCGCTACACCGACTTCATCATGGGATGGGGCGCGATCATCTTGGGCCACAATCCGCCCCCGGTGGTCCGCGCGCTGCGAAGCCGGATTTCCAAAGGCCTGCTGCTGGGCCTGACGCATGAGATGGAAGCGGAGCTCGCACGGCTCATCGCGCAGGCGGTCCCTTCGGTTGAGCAGGTGCGTTTCACCGCCTCCGGCAGCGAAGCGTGCCTGACCGCGGTCAAGCTCGCTCGGGCCCACACCGGGCGCGCCAAGATCCTCCTCTTCGACGGCGGCTATCACGGCCATGGCGAGAGCGTCATGGCGGGCCGTAGCGCCGGTCTGCCGGCGGCGCTGGAGACTGCCGTGGTCACGGTGCCCTTCAACGATCCGGCGGCGTTCGATGAGGCGCTGCGGCAGCACGGCGCTGAGCTGGCCTGCGTGCTGATCGAGCCGGTGGCCGCCAACATGGGGGTCATCCCGCCCGAGCCGGGATGGCTAGCCCATCTGCGCGAGCGCACCGCCAAAGCGGGCATCGTGCTGATCTTCGATGAGGTCGTCACCGGCTTCCGGATGGGGCTTGGCGGGGCGCAGGGGCTCTTTGGCATCGAAGCGGATCTGACCGCCTTCGGCAAGATCATCGGCGGCGGCTTGCCGGTCGGAGCCGTCGGCGGGCCGCGGCGGTTGATGCAGCGCTTAGCCCCCGAAGGCGATGTGTACCACGGCGGCACCTTCGCCGGCCATCCCCTGGCGATGGCCGCAGGCGTGGCTACCGTGCAGCAGCTGCGCGCCAATCCGCCCTATGAGCGCATCGAGCACCTGGCGGCTGAAGCGGCTGAGGGCCTCACCGCGCTCGGCCAAGACATCGGCGTCGCCTTGCAGGTCAACCGGGCCGGGTCGATGTTCACCGTCTTTTTTACCGCAACCGCGGTGCGCTCGAAGTCGGACGCCAAGGCCTCGCACAAGGAACGCTTCGCCCACTGGGCCAACGAGCTGCGGCGCGCTGGGGTGCTCGTCCCGCCGTCGCCGTTTGAGGCGCTGTTCGTCGGCGCAGCACACACCCGGCGGCACATCGAGCAACTGCTGGATGCCTCGAAGAAAGCGCTGCAATCGATGGACCGCTGATGTCGCGCCCCACCTCGCGCTCCAATCATCGCCCGCCGGCCTCGCGCGACGCCCCTGACGCGTGTGTCGCGCGGCTGTCGCTCTATGTCCGCGAGCTGCGCCGCTTGGGCGAGCCCCCCGGTCCGACTGTTGCTGTTGCCGGGGCGGGCCGGTCCGCCTCTCGCGCGCGCCGGGGCGGGCAGCGCGCCGCTTTCGTGTCGTCGAGACGCTTGGCCCAGCTGCTGGGCCTGACCGACGCGCAGGTGCGGCGGGATTTGAGCTACTTCGGTCAGTTCGGTACCAGCGGCCGCGGCTATGACGTCCAGCGCCTGCACGAGCGGCTGACCGCCATTCTCGGCGTCTCCGGCCGGACGTGGAACGTCGCCCTCGCCGGCGTGGGGAATTTAGGGTCGGCGCTGTTGGCTTACCGCGGGTTTCGCGAGCGGGGCTTCCTCTTTAAGGCGGCGGTGGACACCGACCCCCGCAAGACGGGGCGCACGGTGCAAGGCCTCACGGTGGCCTCCTCCCAGCAGCTGGTGGAGCTAGTCACGCAGGAGGACATCCACATTGGGATGATCGCTGTGCCGGTGGAGGCCGCCCAGGAGGTCTGCGATCAGTTCGTGCACAGCGGCGTGCGGGCCATCGTCAATTTCGCGCCGGTCCATCTGGATGTGCCCGAGTCGGTCTGGCTGCGGGTAGTCGACCTGGCGATCGAGCTGGAAAGCTTGGCGTACTATCTTGCGAGGAGTCAAACATAATGGTGACGCTCGCGGGTCCTGCGACCGAGGCCGGGTACCCACGCAGTGGGTGGCCGACGGGAGTGCCGAGCACCGCAGGTGTTCGGCCCGCCGCGTCACCCGCGAGCGTCGCACGTGGGTTCGACCCGCGGAAGACGCGCGATCCCGCCGCCAAGCGCCCGTTCGTGCAGCAGCTCTTCACCAGCATCGCGCCGCGCTACGACTGGTTCAATCGCCTGGCGAGCTTCGGGTTGGATCAGCGCTGGCGCGCGGCGGCGGTGGCTCAAGCACGGGTCTTGCCGGCGCACCGGGTGCTAGATGTGTGCAGCGGCACCGGCGATCTGGCGATGCTCTGTGCGACCCGGCAGGGCGGGGCGGGGCACGTGGTGGGCCTCGACATGAACCGCGCGATGCTGCAGCGGGCCTGCGCGAAACAACGCGCGCACGGCCTGCCGATCGGCTGGCTGCAGGGGGACGCCGAAGCCTTGCCGTTTGCCAGCGACACCTTCGACCGGCTGTTCATCGGGTTTTCGACGAGAAACCTCAGCCATCTTCCCGAGGCCCTGCGGGAGATGGTGCGCGTGCTGCGCCCCGGCGGGCGGCTCGCGATCGTGGAAACCGGCTATCCCGCCAACCCGCTGCTGCGCGCGATGTATCAGGCGTTTCTGTTCACCGTGGCGCGCACGATCGGCTGGGTGCTGACCGGGCGCTGCTGGCCGTTTACCTATCTGGCGCGGTCGGTGCGGCAGTTCCTCACCCCCCAGCAAATGACAGACGGCTTGCAGCGCGCCGGGACTCAGGTAGAATACGTGCCATTATCCGGTGGCCTCGCGAGCTTATATCTGGCCACCAAATGCGACCAGTCCTAATGTCAAAAACCGCTCAACTGCAACGCGGCGCAGCGATCGCCCACCTGCTCTCCCCTGGCACCTCCCGGCTGGCCGTCAAGGAGGATATGCGCCTTGAGCTGCTCGACGGCGCGCTGGCCCCCCTGAAAGAGACGCTGCAGGCCGTGACCGACCGCGTGCTGCAGCAGCTGGGCGACCCGGTGGCGCGCAACGTCGTCTACCTGATCACCGCGGGCGGCAAGCGCCTGCGCCCGGCGCTGGTCCTCCTCTCCGGCGGCGCCGACGAAAGCACCGCATCAGCGGCCCTCCTCGATACGGCGGCCGCGGTGGAGCTCATCCATACCGCGACCCTCATCCACGACGACATCATCGACCAGTCGCCGCTGCGCCGAGCGCAGCCGACGTACCATCACCGCTGGGGCACGGAGCGCGCGGTGCTGATGGGCGACTACCTCTATGCCACGGCCTTCGCGCTGCTCGCGCGGCTGCAGTCGCCTTCGGTGATGCCGCTGATGTCGGATGTTTGCCGGCAACTCTGCCGCGGAGAGCTGCGGGAAGTGGAGGCGCGCTACCGGCTCGATCTGACCGAGGCGGAGTACCTGGAGATCATCCGCGACAAGACGGCCTCTCTCATCAGCGCCTGCTGTGAAAGCGGAGCGCTCCTCGCCGGAGCCTCGCCGCCAATGATCGCGCAGTTGCGGGAGTTCGGCTTGCAGTTCGGCCTCGCCTTCCAGATCATCGACGACTGCCTGGATTTGACCGGCGATGCCGCCGAGCTCGGCAAGACCACGCTGGCCGATCTGGATAAGGGGGCGCTGTCGCTGCCGTTGATTTACCTGGCCCGGTCGCTGCCGGTGGGCCAGCGGCGGAGGCTGTTTGCGCCGCTGACGCGCCGGGCGAACGATCCGGCCTTTTTACGGCGGATCGCGACGGCGGCCATCGCGCGCGGGGCCGTGGCGCAGGCGCAAGCCAGAGCGCTCGCGTACGCCCGCGCCGCCCAGCGCGCGCTGCAGACGCTGCCGACGGCGGGATTGGCAGATGCGTGCCGCCGCCTGGCAGACTACGTGGTCCTTCGGAGAAGCTGACATGCTCCTTCAAGAGCTGCGTGAGGCTGGGGGCTGGGGGTTGGGGGC
>JACQRD010000082.1 GCA_016206675.1 Candidatus Omnitrophota bacterium | reverse complement strand
GCTCTAGCCTTCTTTCCTCAAGGAGCACCTTCAGAGCTTTCCCACCGGTTCCAAGGCAGCCTGCTGACAAAAACCTGAGCCCCTTGCCGCAACGTACCCGCCGCAAGGGGCTCAGGTTCGAGTCCAAACTGGCTCCCCGGCCAGGACTCGAACCTGGGACATGCTCATTAACAGTGAGCCGCTCTACCAGCTGAGCTACCGGGGAATAGCTCTGTCAAGGAACGCACGACCACTACCTGACTTAAGGAAACGCTCACGCCGACGCGCCAGTACGACATCGTCGTAACGTTCAACACGGACCAACTGAAAGGGGCCGTTGCTCTTTGTCCAACGGTTCTTGCCCGTGTTGTGTTCGCACAGACGCTTTGCAACGTCTTCAGCCGTTAGTCCAACGTATCGCTTGCCGTTCCTAAGGCTCTTCAAAACGTAGACGCTGGCCATTGTCGGTCAACCCCTACACTGCGGCGGCTGCGCTACCAGCTGCCCGCCACTAAAGCGTCGGCGGGCACCCGCCAACGTTCTAGTGGCGGGTGAGCTACCGGGGAATACATTCAGCTCGGAGAATAGTGAGGCTGTTGGGGGGTATTGTAGCACAGGGTGGGCGGATGGGCGGCACGGTGTGCGAAGATGCCACACGGTGTGCGCGGGGGTGGTGCCCTTGTTCGCCGATCGCCCGATATGGTATGGTTTGGAGGATGTGCGTGCGATGAGACCGCAGAGGGTGCGATGGGTGAGAACGGCACGGGACACCGAGTGCTCGTCATCGACGACGATGAGAAGCTCCTCCAGATCACTGAGGAGCTGCTCACCCGCCGCGGCTATCGCGTCACCGCCTGCCCGGACAGCACTCAGGTCGTCTCGCTGTTAAAGGAGCATACCTACGAAGCCGTCTTGCTCGATATCCGCATGCCGGGCTTCGAAGGCACCGATCTGCTGCCGCTGATCAAGAAAATCCAGCCGGAGCTGCCGGTGGTCCTGGTCTCCGCCTACTGCGACAAATCCAATCAGGGCTACTACAACTCGCTCGGCGCCTTCGACATCATCGCCAAGCCCTTCAGCCACGAGCTGCTGCTGGACACGGTGGCCCGCGCGCTGGATCAGCAGGAGCACGTGCCCCTGGTGCTCACGCGGCTCTCCCTGCGGGAGGGGCGGGATGTGCTCTACCGCAAGCTGATTCTGACGGCACTGCGCAAGACCGACTGGAACCAGGTGAAGGCGGCGGAGCTGTTGGGGGTCAGCCGTTACTGCCTGATCCGCTGGCTGAAGAAGCTGGGGATTTCGTACTAGGAATCGCCTGGTGCAGCACCTGCTTTAAGCCGTCGAAGTTAAACGGCTTCGTGACGTACGCCGTCGCACCCAGCCGGATCGCCTCCTCGCGAGTCGCCTCCTCATCCACCTGCGTGACCAGGATGACCGGCAGCTGCGCATCCTGCTCGCGGATTTTCTTCAACACGACCAAGCCGTCCATGCCCGGCATGCGCACATCCAGCATCACCGCATCGGGCTTCGACTGCGCCAGCCGTGCCAGGCCCTCTTCGCCTGAGGCGGCCGCCGTGACCGTAAAGCCGTTGAGCTCCAGCAGATTCTGCATGATGATCCGCATGCGCGTCTCGTCATCGACCAGCAAGATCGCGCCGGTCTGCGGCAGCGGGCAGCTGGACGGGGGCGCGTTCAGCCACAGGGTGACTTCGGCGATCAGCGGCTCCGCCGCCAGCTCCCGCGGCAGGCGGCCCTGCACGGCGCAGGAGGCGTCGAGCGTCAGCGCCGCCGGAGCATCATTGAGTAGCAGAATGGGCACGCTCGGATTGAAGGAGCGGATCTTCATGATCAGCTCCGAGCCGGTGGTGTCGGGCAGCGAGGGATTCAGCAAGATCAGGTCCGGCCGGTCGTACTCGAGGATCGTGCGCACCATCTCGGCGGTGCGGGCGGTGTAGACGTTCAAGCCCCGGCGCGTGAGGACGTCGTAGAGCATCTGGCGCCGGGTCACATCCGGCTCGATCAGCAGGACGTGGCGCCGTCCGGGGACCGTTTCCGCATGCGGTGGCAGTGGCTGACGGCTCATTGGCGCTCCACCCCTAGCCTACCATACGTTTGACGGCCAGATTTAATGCAACCCATTGTTATTAAATGTGTTGTGATAACCTTTGAGACACTTGACGGCGGAATTGTGGCACGTCTGCTACACCGCAGGCGCTCAGTGTGCGGTGCTGAGGCGCAAACTATTTGTGAGGCGCTCTTGACGGGTCGCTATAATGGAAGCCATGTCGACGACGAGAGTGCCTCGAGAGGCCCTGCAGGCCTTCAGCCGCGTCTTCCGGCAGGCCCGGCGCTGCCCGGCCATCCGGGATGCCACGGCGATGGTGCTGGCGACGGGCGGCCGCGGCGGACGGCCCTCGGTGCGAGCGATGCTGCTGAAGGGGTTGGATGCGCGTGGCTTCGTCTTCTATACGAATCTGGGCAGCCGCAAGGGCAGGGCGCTGGCCGCCAATCCGCGTGCCGCGCTGACCTTTTTGTGGCACCCGATCCGCCAACAGGTGCACGTCGAGGGGCGCGTTGAGCACGTCAGCGACGGTGAGGCCGACGCGTATTGGGCCACACGCCCGCGTGACAGCCAGCTTGGCGCCTGGGCCTCGCGGCAATCGCGCCCGCTGGGCAGTCGTGCTGCGCTGCTGGCCCGCTACCGACGCGTTCAGCGGCGCTTTCGCGGGCAGCCGGTGCCACGGCCGCGGGCCTGGACGGGATTTCGCGTGATGCCGGATCGCATCGAGTTCTGGAAAGAAGGGTCGTTCCGGCTGCACCACCGGCTGCTCTACGAGCGCCGCGGCCGCCGATGGATCCGCCGGCTGCTGCATCCTTAGAGCACCTGTTGGCAAGTTTGGCACTCACCGTGCTCTGATACGAGGGTGAGATGCCGAGAAGACACTCTGTTCAAGCCGTCTGCGCCGGCGCCCTGCTGGCGCTGCCCCTCTCAGGTTGTGCGACGCTCAGCGCCCCCCGGCCGAACGTCGCCCTGGGCCATTTCTTCCAGGTCGACCCGGACCTCTACCGGGGCGCGCAGCCGACGGTGGAAGGGTTTCGCCAGTTGCGCGCGATGGGCGTGAAGACCGTCATCAGCCTGCGGGCGCAGTCGCGCGTAACCCGGCAGCACGAACGTGAGCTGGTGGAGTCGCTCGGCATGCGGTGGGTATCGCTGCCGATGCGCATGTACTGGCGCCCGCAGGACGCCTATACCGAAGCGCTCTCGCTCGGTCTCGCTGAGTGGAACCCCTTCATGCGGGGCCTGATCCTGCGCGAAGCCTCGCGCTACGGTGAGCCAACCTCCCAACTCGTGTCCACCCGGTAGCGTCTCACTCATTCCAAGGGGCGGCTGTGGCCGCGGGCCGTTCCCTCGGGGAACCCTCCCTC
>JACQRD010000078.1 GCA_016206675.1 Candidatus Omnitrophota bacterium | reverse complement strand
GCGCGACGTTGGCCACCTGCTGCAGCGACTGATCGGAGGTGATGTCGCGCAAGAGCTTTTCATCAGCAAAGATCAATCCCGGCACGCGCATGCCGCGATCGTACGCTTGCGGGATGCGCCACCGGTAGTCGTCTATTTTCTCAAGCGGTCCCGACCACGCGCGGTCTTTCATCAGATGTCGACAATCACTTGCCCATGCCACAGGCCGTCCCGCTGTTCCACCTGCAGGAGGTGCCGCGTGACAGCCTTGACTTCCCGCCCCTGCACGTGGCGGGCCGGATCGAACCGGTCGCCGATCACTGTTCCCTGTATGGCGGTCGGCGTGACCTGCTCCAAACGATACTGCACGGGCAGGAATCGGTCGGTGGAACACCAAAAGAGCAGCTCCTCCAGCCAGCGCCAGAGTAATAATGAGACGTCCTCCGCCGTCAGCGAAACCGCCCGCACCTCCTTCGCCTCAAGCGAACTGTCCTCGGCGATCAACTCCACCAGCCCGCGCGCCATCTGCTCGAAGAGCTCCGGCAGCGCGGCGGCGCAAGCACGGATGCCGACGTCGGCGGTGTGTTCAAAAAATTCATAGGGCATGTGAGTGAGCCGTCGGATTTCTATGGCGAACGATGGGCCGCCTGGGACTCGAACCCAGCACCCAGGGCTTAAAAGGCCCTTGCTCTACCTGATGAGCTAGCGGCCCAAATTGTTAAAGAGCGACGATCCGGAATCGTTGTTGACGAGAAACACAATGATGAGCCTCAGGCATGGAAGGAGTGGCTGCGCCGCAGAGCGGCGCAGCTCACGTACTGTGCAGCTCGGACTCTTTGGATTTCGCCAGGGCGTCGATCTGGCCGATGTAGCGGTCGGTCAGCTTCTGAACCTGGTCTTGCGCTTTGAAGGCGTCGTCTTCGCTGATTTGCTTGTCGGCCTTCAGCTTCTTGACGTGCTCGTTCGCGTCGCGCCGCAGCGTGCGGATGTTGACCCGCCCCTCTTCGGCTAGCTTGTGGACGAGCTTGGTGAGCTCGGTGCGCCGCTCCCCTGACAGCGGCGGAATCGGCAGCCGCACGATCTTGCCTTCGACGACGGGGTTAATCCCCAACCCGGCCTGCTGGAGGGCCTTCTCGATCTCCGGCACGACCTTGGCGTCCCACGGCTGGATGACGACGAGGTTGGGCTCTGGCGCCGTGACCGCCGCCACCTGCTTCAGCGGCGTGGCCGCGCCGTAGTAGTCCACCGTGACGTGCTCGACGAACGCCGGGCTCGCCCGCCCGCCGCGGATCTCGCCGAGCTCGCGGGTGACGGTGCCCAGCGCCTTCTTCATTTTGTCTTCGGTCTCTTTGTAAAGATTCTGGATTGGCACCATTATTGGCTCCTGCGTGAATGCACTGGTTTGGCCCCGAACCCCCAACCCTGAGCCCAGAACATCCGCGTTACTTCCGATTGATCACTTGGGTGCCGACCGGCTCGCCGCAGACCGCCCGCTTGATGTTGCCCTGGCGGTGCAGATCGAAGACGATGATTGGAATGCGCCCGTCCATGCACAGGTTGACGGCGGTGGCATCCATCACCTTTAGCCCCTTCTTCAGCACGTCGGCGAAGCTCAGCACGGTATACTTCTTCGCTTGGCGGTCCACCGCCGGGTCGGCGGTATAGATGCCGTCGACGTTCGTGGCCTTCAGCACGACATCCGCCCCGATTTCCATTGCGCGAAGTGCTGCGGTGGTGTCCGTCGTAAAGAACGGGTTGCCGATGCCGCCGACGAAGATGACGACGCGGCCTTTCTCCAGATGCCGGATCGCCCGCCGGCGGATGTAGGGCTCGGCGACCTTGGCGATTTCGATGGCCGTCTGCACCCGCGTGGGCACGCCCTGCCGCTCCAGCGCGTCCTGCAGGGCGAGGCCGTTGATCGCCGTGGCGAGCATGCCCATGTAGTCGGCCGTAGCACGCTCCATGCCCGTGGCCGAGGAGGTCGTCAGGCCGCGGAAGATGTTGCCGCCGCCGACAACCACCGTGACCTGCACCCCTAGCTCGTGCACCTCTTTGATCTGCCGGGCGAAGTCGTCGAGGATGTCCGGGTCAATCCCGAAGCCCAACTTGCCCTGCAGCGCTTCGCCGCTGAGCTTCAGCACGATCCGTTTGTACTTCGGCGTGCCCGACGCCTGCCGTTCGCTCTTCGCTTTCATCGCCGCCGCCCCCGGCATCCCGCTTACCCCGCCGCCCCGATGCTGAACTTGGCGACCCGCTTGATGACGACGTTCTCACCGGTTTTGCCGATTAGCGCCTTGAGTAGCCCCCCGACGGTCGTCCCAGGGTCCTTGATAAAGGGCTGCTCCAGCAGGCTCGCGAGGGGGGCCTCCTCCGTGGCCGCGACGTGCATGGCGAGCTCCTTGCAGAACTGCCGGAAATCGTCCGTGCGCGCCACGAAGTCCGTCTCGCAGCCCACCTCCACGAGCGCGCCCAGTTGCCCGTTATGGTGGACGTAGGCTTCCACGCGACCTTGGCTGGTCGCGCGGCCCTGCCGCTTGTCGGCTAGTTGCGCGCCCTGCTGCCGTAAGAGCTCCAGGGCTTTGAGTTCATCGCCGCCGGCGGTTTCCAGCGCCTTCCGCACCGCTCCGACGGGTGCTCCGGTTTTGTCGCGCAACCGCTTGATCGCTTCGAGGCTGACCTTAGCCGGCATGGTCGGCATGCCCGCCCTCCGGCGTGTTGGCGTTGCCGGCGAGGGCCTCGTGTTCCGCGTCGGTGGAGTCCTCAACCGGCGCCGGCAGCTGCGAGGTTTCATACCGGCGCCGGCCCGCGATCACGCTCTCGGTGACGATCGAGGCGATGAGGCGGATGGCGCGCAGCGCGTCGTCGTTGCCCGGAATCGGATGCGTGATCAGCTCTGGATCGGCGTTGGTGTCGCAGATGGCCACGATCGGGATGTTGAGGCGGTTGGCTTCACGCACGGCGATATCTTCCCGTTTCGTGTCGATGATGAAGAGGCAGCCGGGCAGCCGGTTCAAATCCGCCAGCCCGGAGAAACCCTCCTCCAGCCGCTCCAACTGGTGCGAGAAACGCTTGGCATCCTTCTTGGAGATGCGCTCAAAGAGCCCTTCCGCCTTCTGCTTGCGCAGCTCCAGCATCCGGTCGATGTTGTTCTTGATCGTCTGGAAGTTCGTCAGCGTGCCGCCCAGCCACCGGTTGACGACGTATGGCTGCCCGGCGCGCTTCGCTTCCTCCTCCAGGATGAGCTTGGCCTGCTTTTTCGTGCCGATGTAGAGCACCATCTGCCCCTTCGCCGCGACCTCTTCCAGAAATTGGCAGGCGGCCTTCAGATGCTGCTCCGTCTTTTCTAGGTCGATGATGTAAATGCCCGAGCGGCTGCCGAAGAGAAACCGCTTCATCTTTGGGTTCCACCGCTTCGTCTGGTGGCCGAAGTGCACCCCGGCCTCCAGCAACTGCCGAACCAACGACTCCGCCATCTCACGAACCTCCTGACTCCTTCGTCGACGGCCCTGCGTGCATGAGCTGCAGCCCTTCGATCCCTCGACTCGCGTTCGCTCGCTCGGGATCGCTCAGGACTGCCCAGTGCTAATCAACTGCAGCTCACAGAACCTCCGGTAGAGGGGGCTCTTTTGCAGGAGCTCGTCGTGACTGCCGTGCTCCACAATGCGCCCTTCCTGGATCAGCACGATGCGGTGGGCGAGCCGCACCGTGGATACGCGATGCGCGATGAACAACACGGTCCGGTCCTTCGTTAGCCGCTCGATCGCCTCCGTGACCAGATGCTCGGACTGCGCGTCGAGCTGGCTGGTGGCCTCATCGAAAATCAGAATGGGCGGATTCTTCAGCAGCGCGCGGGCGATGGACAGCCGCTGGCGTTCTCCGCCGGAGAGCAAGTCGCCGCGCTCGCCGATCCCCGTATCATACCCCTTCGGCAGCCGGCTGATGAAGCTGTGGGCGTTGGCCGTCTTGGCCGCCTCGACCACCTCGCTCAGATCGGCCTCCGGCTTGCCCAGCGCGATGTTGGCGCGCACGGTGTCGTTGAAGAGCACCGTCTCCTGGGTGACGAGGCCGATCTGCCCGCGCAGCGAGGCGAGTGTCACGTGCTTGATGTCGAACCCATCGAGGCGCACCCGGCCGGCGCGCGGGTCGTAGAAGCGCGGCAGGAGGTTGACCAGCGTCGTCTTGCCGCCGCCGCTGGGGCCCACGAAGGCCACGGTTTCGCCCGCGCGGATCGTCAGCGAAATATCCCGCAGGGCTGGGTGCGTGTCGTAGTGGAAGGAGACATGCTCGTAGACGATCTCGCGGTGAAAGGCCGGGAGCAGGCGCGCCTTGGCGTGCTCGATGACCGTCGGCGCCGTGTCGAGCACCTCGAAGATGCGCTCGGCGGCGGCAAGGGCCTGCTGATTGAGGCCGTGCAGTTTCGCCAGCCGCTTCAACGGCCGGATCAAGGAGAGCATCGATCCGAGAAAGACGAGGAAAGTGCCCAGCGTTTGCTGCTGCTGAATGACGGAGCGCGCCCCGTACCAAAACAGGATGGCCGCGGCACAGGCCCCGACGAACTCGGTCAGCGGCTCCAGGGCGTTGATCCGCTTTTGGATTTTGCGGGTGATCGAATACGTCTGCTGGTTCGCCGCGCCGAACTTCCGCCGGACGGACTCCTCCACCAAAAACGCCTGCACGATCTTAATCCCCGAGAGTGACTCCAGGATGGTGGAGTTGAGCTGCCCCATCACCAGCTGGCCCTGCTTGGAGAGCTTCTTGAGCAGCCGCCCCACCTGGCTCACCGGCCAGGCGATGAGGGGCACGATGACGCAGATGATCAGCGAGAGCTTCCAGTTGATCGCCAGCGCGATCGTCAGAAAGATGAGGATCTGGACGCTCTGGAAGACCAGGTCGGTCAGCCCTTCGGTGATGGAGTTCTGGATGATGCCGGTGTCGTAGAGGATGCGGGACATGGAGGTGCCGGTGGGGGCCTTGTGATGGTAGTCGAGCGAGAGGCCCAGCATCCGGTCGAAGAGTGCTTGGCGCAGGTCGCGCGCGATGCGCTGGGCGGTGTCGTTCATGTGGAAGGACTGGAGCACTTCAAAGAGCCCCTTGACGAAAAACAGCACCGGAATGGCCAGCGCGATCAGCGCGGCCATCCGCACCGGCGAAATGGTATTCAGCCACCCGACGAAGGCGGCCAGCCAGCCGGGCAGCCATGCCGGCGTGGGAATGGCCTGGTTGGTTACCACCCGGTCCGCCAAGGGATACAAGGCAGCCAGCTGCACGCTGTTGAGAACGCCGGAAGCCACCATGCAGCCCACCGCGATCCCGAAGATTCGCAGGTGGGGCTTGAGATAGCTGACGAGGCGAAAATAGGTGGCCATCCCACCACCTATGCCTGATGGCAGGCTGCTCTGATATACGCAGCGGCTGCCATCACAAAAACGGCAAACAGGTGACTCAGACTACGACATAGCATCATATTCATTGAGTTTTTGGGTCCCGCTTTGGGGCGGGACCGGCATAGGTGGTGAGAACATGAGCGCGCCATTCTACCACGCAAGTTGACGTGCGACAAGGCGTTCTGTTAGACTCAGTGTCCCGTTTATCGTCGGTCGGCGACGTAGCCCGTGTCGTTGTTCGGTGACGTTGTTCGTGTATCACGTCACCGAATGACGACAGACGAAACGGGCCACGTGACCGACAACCCAACTACGTAACCGGATTATGGAGAAGAAGTTATTGAGAGTGGGGGTCATCGGGGTCGGCCATGTGGGCCGGCGGCATGCGGAGATCTATGCCGCCATGCCCACCGTGCGCCTGGCCGCGGTGTGCGACATCGACCCGGGGTGCACCAAGCCGCTGGCGGAGAGCCTGCGCTGCGAGGCCGTCACCGACTACCGGCAACTGGCCGCAGCGGTCGATGCGGTCAGCCTGGCCGCGCCCACCAGCCTCCATGCCCCGATTGGCCGGTGGTTGTTGGCGCGCGGCATCCACGTGCTGATCGAAAAACCCATCGCCACCACGCTGGCGGAGGCAGAGGCGCTGATCCGGGCGGCCAGGCGGCGCGGTGTTATTCTGCAGGTGGGCCATGTGGAGCGCTTCAACGCCGCCATCCACGCCGCCATGGACCATCTGACCCATCCCCGCTTCATCGAGGTGCACCGGCTCTCCCCGTATCCCTTCCGCGGCACCGACGTCAGCGTCGTGCTGGATGTAATGATCCACGATCTCGACCTGATATTGCTGCTGGTGCGATCGTCCGTGCGGCGCATCGAAGCCCTCGGCGTGCCGGTGCTCTCGCCCAGCGAAGACATCGCCAACGCCCGGCTGGAGTTCGCCTCCGGCTGCGTGGCGAATCTGACCGCCAGCCGCATCAGCGACGAGACGATCCGGCGCATCCGCGTCTTTCAGGAGGACAGCTACCTCTCCATCGACTACAAGGCGCAGACCGTCGAGTTAGCCCACAAAGGCGCGCGCGGTATTGAGCGCGTGAATTTGCCGGTGAATCAACGGCCGCCACTGCAGGACGAGCTGGCCGCGTTCATTGACGCCGTGCGCACCGGTACCTCGCCCGTGGTCTCCGGCGCTGATGCGAGGGCGGCGTTAGCGCTCGCGTTGCGCATCGAGAAGACCATGCGCAACCGACCGTTAGCCTACAGCAAACAGCACACAGCAAACAGCAAGAGCCAAAGGCGCTCATGAGTTGCCTGCGGCTTTTAGATTTGGCTGTCTGCTGTCTGCTGTCTGCTGTCTGCTAATCAATGGCTTCTATCGTCCTCGTTGCAGGAG
>JACQRD010000077.1 GCA_016206675.1 Candidatus Omnitrophota bacterium | reverse complement strand
GCCGGGCGGCTGCGCGCCCGCGTGGCCGTCGTCGTCAGCGATCGGGCCGGTGCTCAGGCGCTGACCCGCGCTCGCCGCGCCGGCGTTGAGGCGCGCTTCCTCGACCCCGAGGCATTTGCCACCAAGGCCGCCTACGAGCGGGCCCTCATCGCCCTGCTCGAGCAACGCGGTGTGCGGTGGGTGTGCTTGGCCGGCTTCATGCGGATTCTCTCGCCGGGATTCGTTCGGCGCTACCCCCGCCGGATCCTCAACATCCATCCTGCGCTGCTGCCGGCGTTTCCCGGAGCTCATGCCGTGCGCGACGCGCTGGCGTGGGGGGTGAAAGTCACGGGGGTCACCGTTCACTTGGTGGATGAGCAGGTCGACCACGGGCCGATTCTTCTCCAGGAAGCCGTTCGAGTGTTCCCGGGCGATACGGAAGCGGCGCTGCTGGCGCGCGTTCACCGGCTCGAGCACCGGCTGTATCCCCGTGCGATTCAGCTGGTCCTGGCGGGACGCACGCGTGTGCAGAGACGGACCATTACGATTCGCTCGGCCCCCCACGAAATCGCCAAGCACCAAATTCCAAATCCCAAATAAGCTCCAAATCCCAAGCACCAAGCGCCAACTCGTTTGGTCATTGGAAGTTGGTCATTGGTGCTTGTTTGGTGCTTGGGATTTGGTGCTTGGTGCTTCCGGGTAGGATTTACCGGAGCAGCTGAAGGCTGGCCTTCGGCAGGACGACGTTGCGTCCGGTCGACGGGTGGATCAGCCGGACGGCCGTGAATTTGTCGAACTGGTAGCTCGAGAGCACCTTCGAAATCACCTGGGTGGACGCCGCGAAGGCGTGCTGCATCGTGGCGTCATCCAGCGTCCGGTTTATCGGCGGCGCGATATCGAGCGTGAAGGCGAACTCCCCGTTGCGGAACTCCCCCGCGCAACGGCCCACATCGGCCAGCCCCTGCGCTTGCAGCTCTTGGGCCAGCGCGTATTGGATGCGGCGGGCCAGCTGCCAGCTCAAGAACTCCTCCAGCTGGATGTCCCGCGGCACGTAACGCTCAATGGTCAGCGGTTCCGGGCCCAGCACGTACGGTTCCAGGATGGTGCGCGCGAACATCTCCGGCGTATCCAGCATGTTCGCGTTCGCCCGCCGGATGTCGTCCATGTAGCGGACGAGCGTCAGGTAGGCGCCTTGCACCGTCGGGTCGGCGAGCAGCAGCACGTAGAAGCGCACGTCCGCATCGGTGCTCAGCAGCACCCGGTGGAGGATGGTGAGGGATTTGCGGACCGCCTCATCGAAGCCCGGGCCGGGCTCGACCTGGTTGCTGGCGGCGACAATGGCGCCGGGATGTTCCACTTTGACCGCGATCGTGTGGTCGATGAAGCGGACGGATACGTTGAGCCCCTCCTCTTGGAAGAGGTCCTGGAGGGAGGCTTTCAGGCGGGCCTTCGGATAGCTCGGATGGCTCCCGCAGCCGGCAACCCACAGGAGGCCGATGGCCGCGAACGCTGAGACGCGCCGGGCGGTGAGCGAGCGCATTAGGACCCGGCAGCGGCCGGCCGCTCAACGCGCTGTTTGCCGAATTCGGCGAAGATCGGCTCGATATCGTCGTACTCCAGCTCATCCTTCTTCAGCAGCTCCTCGGTAAACCGTTCCAGCAGCGCGTCCTCTTTCGTGAGCATCTGCTCCACGTCCTGCGCGCACTGGTGCAGGATGTGCTGCATCTCATCGTGCAGTTTTTCTTTCACCCGGTCGGACATGTAGTCGCCCGTCGACCCGCCGCGGAAAACCCACGAGCCGGTCAGGACGTCGTAGTTGCCGATGAAGCCGTTGGTGCCCATGCCGAGATTCCACACCATCGCTTTCACCAGGCGCATGGCATGGCTGAAATCGCTGCCCACGCCGTCGGAGGTGGAGCCGCACTTGAGCTTCTCCGCCACATAGCCGGCCAGGGCGACTTTCACGTTGGCGAGCATCCGGTCGCGGCTGGTGAGCTTCAGCTCTTCGCGCGGCACATGGTAGACGACCCCGTGCGTGCCGCCGCGCCGCGAGACGATCGACGCCTTGAACACGTCATCCGTCGGATGCAGCAGGTACGTGGCGATCAGATGGCCCGATTCGTGGTAGGCCACGCGCCGCCGCTCCTCGGGAGCCAATTTCTGCTTGATCTTGAAGCCCAGATCGATGCGCTCCAGCGCCTCGGAGAGATCCCGGTACATGATCAGCTCGTGCCGGTTGCGCGTGGCGATCAGCGCGGATTCCTTGACGAGGTTCTCGATCTCCGCCGGCGTGTGGTAGACCGTGCGGCAGGCCAGCCGGTGGACGTCGATGTTCGGCTCCGCCTTCACTTTGCCGAGGTAGAACTGCAGCAGCTTCTCGCGGTCGGCCAGGCCGGGCCGGTCGATGTAGATCTTGCGGTCGAGGCGGCCGGGACGCAGCAGCGCCTGGTCGAGCACGTCCTCATCCGCGTTGGTGGCCCCGATCACCACGACGTTGAAGCGCTGGCTCTCCAGCCCGTCCATCTGGACGAGCAGCTCATTGACGGTGTTGTTGCGCTCGGTCTGCGCGCCGAAGCCGAGGTCATGGCCGCGCGAGGTGCCCACCGCGTCCAGCTCATCGATGAAGATGATGCAGCCACCCTCCACCCGCGCCATCTGTTGGGCTTTCTTGAAGATCTTCCGCACGCGCGCCGGGCCGGTGCCGACGAAAATCTCGATGAACTCCGAACCGGAAACGGCGAGAAACGGCAGCTTCGCCTCGGTGGCGATCGCTTTGGCGAGGTAGGTCTTGCCGCAGCCCGGCGGGCCGGCGAGCAACACGCCCCGCAGCACTTTGCCGCCGATATGGGTCACCTTGGCATGGTCCTTCAGCAGCTCGACGACTTCCCAGGCCTCCAGCTTGGCCTCTTCCATGCCGATGACGTCATCCCACTTGACGTTGACCTGCTGGCCTTTGACGAGGCTCTTGTTCATCTTGCTGAAGCTGCCGCCGCCGTAGTGCAGCCAATACAGCAGGGCGACGAAGAAGACCGCTCCCATGATCGACTGCAGCGGCGTCATGGACAGCACGGCCACAAGGTAGGTGCGCTGGTAGGAGTCGATGCCCTGCAAGGTGAGAATCGGCCAGACCACTGAGGCGACCAGCACGATCACCAGCACGAACTTCACCCAGTGGATTTCGAGGAACAGTTTAATGGCCTGAAGCCAACTGCGACGACGTTTCATGGCAAACTTAACTATAGCACGCGACGGAACAGCCTGTCAATCGAATCGGAAGAAACTCTAAGGATGCCTGTTATTTGATAAACATTTTAAAAGTGCAATAGTGATTGATGATCTTGCTGGCCGCTTGTCACATCCTTGAGTCGGAGGTATAATCCCACCACCTGTTTGTAGGCGCCACCTCCGGTGGCGGCCTGCCGACGATGCCGGCAGGCCTGCCATGCCTATGGCATGGCAGGCCTCAAACAGGTGGTGGGATAATCGCGCCAGTACACGAGGAGTTACGCATGGCCATGAACATCAAGACGATGACCGCGAGAGAAGTCTTGGATTCGCGCGGGCAGCCCACCATTGAAGTCGACGTCCTCCTGACGGACGGCTCGTTGGGGCGCTCCGCCGTGCCCTCAGGGGCTTCCACCGGCAGCCATGAAGCCTTGGAGCTGCGCGATACCCAGCAGCGACGCTACGGCGGTAAAGGGGTGCTCGGCGCCGTCGCCAACGTGCGCGGCCCGATCGCGGCATCGCTTAAAGGCTTCGATGCCGCCGCCCAGGCCAAGCTCGATGCGCGCTTGCGCGAGCTCGACGGCACGCCCAACAAATCCCGCCTCGGCGCCAACGCCATCCTGGGGGTTTCCATGGCGGCGGCCAAGGCCGTCGCGGCCAGCCGCGGGTGGCCGCTGTATCGTTCGCTCGGCGGCCGTGCGGCGCGCGTGCTGCCCATTCCGCTGATGAACATCGTCAACGGCGGCGCGCACGCCGACAACACGCTGGATATCCAGGAATTCATGATCATGCCCATCGGGGCCCCCAGCTTCCGGGAGGCGCTGCGCACCGGCGCGGAGGTCTTTGCGTCGCTGAAAAAGCTGCTCAAATCGCAGAAACAGGCCACCTCCGTCGGCGATGAAGGGGGCTTCGCGCCGAATCTCTCGACAAACGAGGAGGGCTTGAAGGTCGTGCTGCAGGCCATCGAGCAGGCCGGCTACGCGCCAGGCAAAGAGGTGATGCTCGCTCTCGACGTCGCCGCCAACGAATGGGTCCACGGCAGCTCCTACCACCTGTTGAAGAGCGCGCCGGGCAGGCCGCTCTCCGCCGATGAGCTCATCCAGCAGTATGAGCGGTGGGTGTCGCAGTATCCGCTCGTCTCCATCGAGGACGGCCTTGGGGAGGACGACTGGGCCGGATGGAAGCGGCTGACACAGCGGCTCGGCGCACGCGCGCAGTTGGTGGGCGACGATCTCTTCGTCACCAGCGTCGAGCGGCTGCGCCGCGGCATCGCCGAAGGAGCGGCGAACGCGATTCTCATCAAGGTCAACCAGATCGGGACGCTGACGCAGACGCTGGAAGCGATTACGACTGCGCAGCGCGCCGGCTATGGGACGATCATTTCGCACCGCTCCGGCGAGACCGAGGACGTGACGATCGCGCACCTGGCGGTGGCCACCAATGCCGCGCAGATCAAGACCGGCTCGCTCTCGCGCAGCGAGCGCGTGGCGAAGTACAACGAACTGTTGCGCATCGAAGAGGCGCTGGGCAAGCGTGCCGTCTACGCCGGCACGATGTGGCCGCTGACGCGCGGCCGCCGGGCAGCGCGGGGGCGCGGAGCGCATGCCGCGGCGTAAGTGGTGGCGGCCCTCGCGGCGCGCCATCGGCCTGCTGCTCGTCGGTGCCGCGCTCTTCGGGCCCGGGCTGTTCGATTGGATCCGCATGGCGCTGAAGCAGCGCCAGCTCGACCGGCAGCTGGCGCAGCTGGCCGCGCGCAAGGCGCAGCTGGCCGAGGAAGCCACGCGGCTTACGTCCGATCCCGGCTACGTGGAAGGCCTGATCCGCAGCACCTTCAAGATGGCCCAGCCGGGCGAGTACGTCATTCCGCTCGACGAGCCCTCGTCGAACAAGCCGCTTGCCAGCCGCTAGTTCCCGTCGTATAATTCCTGTCACTCCATTCGTCATTCGTTGCGGGGTGGAGCAGTCAGGTAGCTCGTCGGGCTCATAACCCGAAGGTC
>JACQRD010000079.1 GCA_016206675.1 Candidatus Omnitrophota bacterium | reverse complement strand
TGCCGGGCTCCCCGCCGTGGGCGGGGTGCCTGGCACCGGGACGGGTGGCTTTGCCTATACTTCGCCCCGCACGCGTTGCTCCGCAACGCGAAGCCTGCGGGGCTTCGAAGAGCCCTCCGAAGCTCTAAGCGGAAACGCTTCGAGCGAAGGAGGGGCTCTATCCTCTCAGATAGTTTGCCCTGAACGGCCGATCAACTTGTCAACCCTGGAAGTATGCCTGACGCGGCGAGGTGGGGTCAAGCGATAGGGGCGGGGCCAAGCCCCTTGGAGAGATCCAACGGGCGGAAGAGGGCGAGGCTGGCCGTGTAGCCGTGCAGCAGGTTGGTGCCGCGGATGGGGCCGATCTCTCCGTTGCAGAAGAAGCCGCCGACGGGCAGCTTGCCGCTGACCATTTGAATGGTGCGGATGTCGTGGTGGGAGGTGCCGTATAGGGATTTGCCCCGCCCGGTGCAGTTAAACACCAAGCAGCCGGCCGGCGGCGGCGTGTTGGGCAGCTGGTAGACCTGCTGTACCAGCCGCCGCAGCTCCTGGCGCGAAGTGCTGGGGTCGCGCAATTGAAACTGCACCGTCTGTCCCGTCTCCACCTGGTCCGACACGGCAATAGCACCCTGCCCCGGATCAATCCCCACAATGTTGCGGATCAGGAAGTCGCCGGAGCCGAAGGCCTGGCGCATCTCGTTGAAGGCCAGCCCCACAAAGATCGAGCCCTGCTGGGCCAGCTCCCGATCATCGGGGGACAAGCTGGAGAGCACCTCGTGCAGCACCGCCAGCGCCTGCCGGCCGGCCAGCTCCCAGATGATATTGTCCTCCGCTTTGGTGACGATCCACGGCCGCCCAATGGGGCGGCACCCCTGGGAAATCACGGTCTCCATCGTGATATTGCCGGCCATCGCCACTCCGACGGCTCCCTCGCGGTAAACGTCGGTGCCCATGAACGCCAGATGTTGGCCTGGCTCGTTGCCGCCGCTGACCAGCCCGCCGACGATGGGCGCATGGCGGTAGGTCGCGCTGAGCTCCGACACTAGCTTGCGCGGATCGGAGGTATAGGGATCGACCACCACCACGAAGACCGGGTGCGCCTCAGGCGAGACGCCGATCTTGTCGATCCAGAAGCCGCCGGGGGAGGAGGCCTCCAGCTCGTCCGAGGAGACGACGAACGGATGCAGCCGCACCTGCGGCAAGTGGGCCCCGACGACGGAGATGGCCGGCACCCACTCCAGCTCTTGGGTGCCGCCGATGATGCCGCTGCCGCTGCAGCCGATGAGCGCTTTGGGCTTCAGGCGCCGGTGGATCGCCTCCAGCAGCTGCGGCCATTCGGTGCGGTAGATGGGCGAGGCGAAGGCGCACGCTAGATCACAGGAGAGCGGCCCCAACTGCTCCAGCACCTGCCGGCACGCCAGCTCGGCGGCGTCCGAGGCGTTGACCGCGTCGCTGATTCCCGACGTAAATCGCATGGCCATGGTTCAAGCTTAGACGCTGCCCGCGGCAAAGTCAATGCCACGACCACGTTTCCGTTATACAATGGGCATCCATGGCGCAGCCGTCGCTCCATCCGTTTCCGTACGACGCCTTCCAGCAGCGGGCCATCGAGGTCATCGAGCGGGACACCTCGCTCTTCGTGGCCGCGCCCACCGGCTCGGGCAAGACGGTGCTGGCCGACTACGTCATCGAGCGCGCGCTCCAACGCCGCCAGCGGGTCATCTACACCGCCCCCATCAAGGCGCTCAGCAACCAGAAGTTCCGCGACTTCACCGCCCGGCACGGGGAGCAGGTGGGCATCTTAACCGGCGACGTCACGATCAACCGCCGCGCGCCGCTGGTCATCATGACGACGGAGATCTACCGCAACACGCTGCTGGAGGACATTGAGCGGCTCTCCTCCTACGCGTGGATCATCTTTGACGAGGTCCACTATCTCGACGATCTCGAGCGCGGCACGGTCTGGGAGGAGTCGCTGCTCTTCACGCCCCCGCACATCAACCTGCTGGCCCTCAGTGCGACCGTCCCCAACGTGCGGGACATCGCCGAATGGATCCGCCGCGTCCATCAGCGCCCGGTCGAGGTCATCGAAGAGACGCGCCGCAGCGTGCCGCTGACCTACGTCTTCCAGTGCCACAACCAGATTCTCGAGAGCGTCCAGGAGCTGAAGCGCACCGGCTACGCCGGCCAGGCGGAGGCTCCACGATGGCGCCATCGGCACGACCGCCGTCACCTCGCTCCGGCCAACCGCCTTGACCGGCTCATCCGCGACCTGGCCGAACGGCGCCGGCTGCCGGCCATTTTGTTCACGTTCGGGCGGCGGCGGGCCGAAGAGCTGGCGTGGGAGCTGAGCGGCTTTTCGCTGCTGGCCGAGCAGGAGCGCGCCGCGCTGAAGGAGATGTTCCACGGCCTCTGCGCCCAGTTCGGCCTCAGCCATGACCGCACCGCCTCGGCGGTGGGCCAGCTCATCGACCGCGGCATCGCCTACCACCATGCCGGGATGCTGCCGACGGTCAAAGAAGTCATCGAACGCTGCTTCGCCACCCGGCTGATCAAGATCATCGTCACGACCGAAACCTTCGCGCTGGGCGTGAACATGCCGGCGCGCAGCGTGATCCTGGACACGCTCAAGAAGCGGGCCGACCACGGCTTTGCGGTGCTGTCCCAACGCAGCTTCCTGCAGATGGCCGGGCGGGCCGGCCGCCGCGGCATGGATGAGGAGGGCTCTGTCTACCTCAGAATCAACCCCCAGCACGTCTCCTATCCGGAGGTCGTACGGCTGCTGCAGGCCGCGCCCGAGCCGGTCCACAGCCGGTTTAACACGACGTACGCCACGCTGTTGAATCTCTACCGGCGCCATCGCCGATCGCTGCTCGACATTTTTCCCAAGACCCTGTATTACTTCCAAACAAGCGGCTCCAAGCGCCAAGCCGGTCTGGAGGCGATGGAGCGCAAGCTGGACCTGCTGGAAGCGTTAGGGTATATCACACGCGATGGCTTGACGGCCAAGGGGGAGTTCGGCTCGTGGATGTACGGCTACGAGCTGCTGCTGACCGAGCTCCATGACCGGGGCGCGTTCAACGGCCTGGATGCGCTGCGGCTGGGGCTGCTGATGGCGGCGGTGGTGTACGAGCCGCGGCCGCGGATGCTGCCGCCGAAATCCCACCGGATCATTCATGAGCTGGAGGCGCTCTGCCGCCAGCCGATGGCCACCATCCACAAACAAGAGGCGCGCTTCCGTATTGCCCCGCGCACGAAGGAGCCGGCGTTTCACTTAACAAGGGCGCTCGAGGCGTGGATGTCCCAGGCCCCGTTTGAGCGGCTGACGAAACTCTGCGAGGTGGACGAGGGGGAAATCGTGCGGTACTTCCGGATGGCGGTGCAGCTGCTGCGGCAGCTCTCGGAGTCGCCGGCGGCCGATGAGGCGCTGAAGGCCGCGGCGGAGAAAGCGTTCCGGCGGATCAATCGCGACGTCGTCGATGCTGAAGCCCAATTGCGCCTGGGATAATGCCTCTCGTCAGCAGACAGCAGACAGCAGACAGCAGACAGTGCGAAACGCGGGGTGAAATTTGCTGTGTGCTGTTTGCTGTGTGCTGTGTGCTAACGGGGTGTGCGACTCCTGAATATGCGATCAGGCCGGCGCCAACACCGGATGAGTCGGCGGCGGCGATTCAGATCGAGCGCTCCATCAGCGCCGAGCAGGCGCGGGACTTTGGCCGGCAGGGCGCGCGGGCGCTCGGCGCCGTTGAGGTGCTCGCCGGCTTCCCGGTTCAAGAGATCGTCAACCGCCTCAGCCGCGTGACGGAGCGGCCGCAGCTGCGCTATCGCGCCTGGGTCTACCAGGATCGGGGTCCGAACGCCGCCGCGCTGGCCGACGGCCGGATTTACGTCAGCACCGGGTTGCTCGCGTATCTTCAGAGCCGGGGCAGCCGCACGGACGAACTGGCCTTCATCCTGGCGCACGAGCTGGGGCACACCGTCGCCCAGCACCTGGTCAAGCGCTACCAGTACCTCCAGCGGCAACAAGTGATCATGGGGTTGTTGGCCGCCGGCGCCTCGGCCATCGCCCGGGAGGCCAGCCGCAGCGTGCAGCAGGCGGGACAAGTCGCGCTGGATGCCGCTTCCGTCCTGGCCGATGTGTCCAACAGCGGCTTCAGCCAGGAGCAGGAGCTGGAGGCGGATCAACTGGGCATCCAGTACGTGATGCGGGCGGGATTCGCTCCCCGGGCGGCGCTGGATCTGTTGGACGATTTCCAGCGGTTCGACAGCCTCTCGCCGTTTCTTCGCACGCACCCGTACATGGCCACACGGCGGGAGTATCTTGCGCGGTATGTGAGTGAGGTGGGGTCGCCGGAGCAGCGACTGCAGCAACTGCGAGATGCCCAGCGTCTCTATCCGCCGGGCTCGGTAAGTTGGAATAACCTTCAGCGACAAATCCAACAACTAGAGAACAACTAGTCGCGTTTTACTCTCCGTACCAGTAGCTCGGCACGCCGGCAAGCGCGCTGCGCAGCCGCTGCAGCACTTCGGTCGCCTCCATGCCATGGCGCCAGGCGACCTCATCGACGCTGTCCGCCCCCTCATCCAGCCGGTTGATGGACAGCTCATCGAAGACTCTTCGCGCCCTGGGATAGCGATGGAGGACCTCATTGACGCTCATCGCGCCATCCAATGGCACGGCCCCCGTCTCGCCGGGCGCGGGGGCGTCGTCAAACACGGGAAACACGAGGCGCTCCTGCCGATCCATCTGCACGCGTAGCTGCTCCACGGCCTGCGAGAGCCGCAGGATAATGATGGGCACCGGCGCGCGCAGCGGGCCGACTAACAGCCGGTTCACCGCGCGGAAGAGCATCCGCTCGACCGCATGATCCGGCACATGCAGCGGCGTTCCCGCGCGCTCTTGACCGTAGCGCTGCAGCAGGGGCGCTTCGCGCCGGCCGTGGGTTTCGAGCAGGCGTGTGAGCGAATCGCTCATTTCCCGCAGCATGAGGCGAGCCTCAGGACCGATTTGGAGTGCGGACTCAAGCAGGAGGGTCTTCTTGCGGAGCAGCTCATGGTCCGCGCGCAGGCAACTGACCGAGTCCATCCCAGGCCTCCGTGTTGTTCGGGCGGGACACCCGAAGCGCCAGACGATAGATGGCCGATCGATGAGATCAACGGAGAAGCCTTGCTACTCTGGAGTCTACGCCCCGTCCGTGGCGCCTGTCAATAGCATCGTGAGCAGTAAGCACTAGCAAGAGATATCCGCCTTCGGTTCTCCCTTACTGCTTATTGCTTACTGCTTATTGCTACCGTAATGTTTACTCGAGGGGAATGCTATGGCGTGTGGTATTGACGGCGATGGTCTGCGGGATCATCAGCTGAAGTAGATAGTCCGGACCGCCGGCCTTGGTGCCGAGGCCGGAGAGCCGGTGGCCGCCGAAGGGCTGCCGCCCGACCATCGCGCCGGTGATCGGCCGGTTGAGATAGAGGTTGCCGACATCGAAGCTGTCGATGGCGCGCGCGATATGGGAGGGCGAGCGGCTGTACACGCCGCCGGTGAGCGCGTAGTCCGTGGCGTTGGCCAGCCGCAGCGCCTCCTCGAAGGTCTTCACGCGGAAGAGACATGCCAGCGGCCCGAAGAGCTCCTGGGTCGCCAGCGGATCGGCCGGATCGACCTCCGCCACCAGCATCGGAGCGGCGAAGTAGCCTTCCGAGGGCATCCGCGAGCCAGGATACTCGTACGCCACCGAGGCTACCCGGTGGGCGCGCTCGCCCGCCTGGCGCAGACGCTGTTGCGCTGTCTCATCAATCAACGGCCCCATGTCGGTGGAGGGATCGGCCGGATCGCCGATGACCAGCCGATCGGTGGCGGCGATCAGTCGCGGCAACAGCCGCTCGTAGGCGGCCTCGTGCACGATGAGCCGTGAAGCCGCGGAGCATTTTTGCCCCGCGTAGCTGAAGGCCGAGCGCAAGATGCCGCTGACGGCCGCGTCCAGATCCGCGTCGGCGTCGATGATGATCGCGTTCTTGCCGCCCATCTCCGTCACGACGTGCTTGACGAACCGCTGCCCTACCGGCACCTTCGCGCACGCCTGGACGATCGATAAGCCCACCGCCTTAGAGCCGGTAAACAGCACCGCGTGCGTCTGCGGATGCTCTACCAGCGCCGATCCGACCTTTTCCCCGACGCCGGGCAGAAACTGCACGACGCCTTCCGGCACACCGGCCTCACACAGCAGCGCGACGATGCGGGCGGCAATAACGGAGGACTCTTCGGCGGGCTTCACGATGGCCGCGTTACCTGTCGCCAGCGCCGCCGACGTCATGCCGGTTAAGATCGCCGCGGGAAAATTCCACGGGGCGATCACCACCGCCACCCCGCGTGGGCGGTAGCGGTAGACGTTGTGCTCTCCCGGCACGCGATCCACGGCCTTGCCGGCCGACAGCGCCTCCATCTGGAGGCCGTAGTACTCCAGGTATTCGATCGCCTCGACGATTTCGATATCAGCTTCGCGCCACGTCTTGCCCACTTCCAGCACCGCCAGCGCCATCAGCTCATCGCGCTGCCGCCGCATCAGTGCGGCGGCGCGCCGCAAGCAGGTGATGCGCTCCGGCGCGGGCGTGCGGGCCCACGCCGGCTGGGCCTGTGCGGCGCAGGCCACGGCGCGATCGACCTCCGCGCGGCCGGCCTGCGAGACGATGCCGATGATCTGCTGCGGGTGCGCCGGGTTGCGCGCGGTCAGAGACGCCACCGTCTCCACGGCTTGCCCGCCAATCAGCAAGGGGTAGTGGCGGCCGAGTGTTGCGGCGGCGGTCTGCTGTGCTTGCTGCAGGCGCGGACCGGTGTCCCGCAGCGCGAAATTGATGAGCGGCTGCGTGTACGAGAGGCCGGTGGTCTGCTGCGCCGCCGTCGCTGGGCCAGCGGCATCCGGCGCCGGCGGGCTCAACAGCTCCTCGGTGCGCCGCTCATCCAAAAACTCCTGGCGAAGAAACGATTCATTCGCGGTGTTCTCGAGAATGCGCCGCACAAGGTACGCCATGCCGGGAATCAGCTCGCCGATCGGCGTGTAGACGCGCACCGGATAGCCCCGCGACCGGATGGCGGCGTGGATGGCCTCCCCCATGCCGTAGAGCAGCTGAAACTCTAGCTGGTCCTTCGCCAGCCCCAGGGTTTCCGCCACGGCCATGGCGTGCGCAATCGAGCGGAGGTTATGCGACGCGATCGCTGTCGTGACCAAGGGATACGCCTCCAGCAACCGGCGCGTCAGCGCTTCGTAGGCGGCGTCGGTCTGCGCCTTCTGCGGCCACACCGGCGCGGACCAATGGCATTGAGCGGCAGCCGCAACCTCGGCATCCCAATAGGCTCCCTTCACCAAGCGGACGGTGAGCGTGCGTTCATGGCGGCGCAGCCACTCCAGCAGCTCTTCCGTGGACGGCTCGGCATCCTGCAGGTACGCTTGGATCACCACTCCTAAGTGGGTGTTGCGCGCGCCTTCGTGCAGCAGTGCTCGCTGTGCTAGAGCGAGGGTCAGATCGCGCAGCTCGTACTGCTCCATGTCCAAGTTAACGAGGGCGCTGTGCGAGGCGGCCTGCTCGATGAGGGGCAGCAGGCGGCTGGCGGCGCGCTCCACGCTCTGCGGCGGGCTGATGGGATCGAAGCGTGGACTCAGCGCCGACGGCTTGATCGAGAGATTGACGCGCGGGCCGCACGAGCTCAGCGCGTCCTCGGCGATGGCGGCGTAGGCCGAGGCGCACTCCGCCAGCAGCGACGCGCACTGCGCAGCGTACCGGTTGGCCTCCGGCTCGCTGAGCACTTGCTCTCCGAGAACGTCCAGGCTGCACGTCGCCCCGCGGGACGCCAAGGCGCGAATCGCCTGGACGGAAGCCTCCGGCGCGGATTCGGCGATGAATTGCCGGGCCACCTGCTCCGTCATGTGCCGCACCATGGCGGCCAGCGCCCCCTGCGTCAGCAGGCGGGGGCGGGCCAAGCGGGTGCCGAGCCGAAGTGCCCCCGGCAGCTGCAGATCGGTGGTGGGAAAATAATCCAGCACGTGTTGGGCGATGTCGCGCGGCGTCTTCAGCGAGGGCAGCACGTCGATGAAGCGCAGCACGCTGCCTTTGACTTTCGGGTCACCCAGGCACCAGGAGAGGACGTGGGCGGTCCAGCGGTTGACGGAGGAGAGGTGCGCGTGCTCGCGGCGCGCGGCGGCGAAGAGCTCCCGCCCGATGGCCTGCGTGCGTTGCTCCAGCGCGTGCGGCTCCAGCCGCTTTCCGCGCTCACCGGTATCTGATATCATCTTGGGGCAGGACCGATCTCCAAGAAGATATCAGATACCGGAACGGGTGTACATGGCTTCCGAAGTCGTGCAAGTCAACGGGCACATCATCGATTCGCTCATCCTGCCGAAGGTGCTGGATGAGATCATGGACCTCGACGGCACCTTCGAGATCCTCGAGGTGACCATCGGCAAGCGCAAGACGGACACCTCCGCCGCCCGCCTGCGCATCCACGCCGGCTCCCAGCGCCAGCTGAATCACATCCTCAAACGCATCGCGCGGCTGGGAGCCGCGCCCCTCTATCTGAAGGATGTGCGGCTGCGCCAAGCGACGAAGGACGGCGTGTTTCCCCACGATTTTTACTCCACCACCAACCTGCCCACCGACGTGCGCTTCCGCGGCCGATGGCGGGCCGTGTCCCGCATCGAGATGGATTGCGGGGTGGTAATCGATCCGTCCACCGGCGCGGCCCGCTGTACTCCCATCGCCAACGTGCGCAAAGGCGATTGGGTGGTGTGCGGTACCGAGGGCATTAAGCTGATGCCGCTGCAGCGAGCACGCGCCCCGGAGGTCTTCCAGTTTATGGGCAGCGCGGTTTCCTCAGAAAAGCCCAAGCTGCAGCTCATCCAGCGGCTGGCGCAGGAGATGCGGCTCATTCGCCGGCGCGGCGAGAAGATCCTCGTGGTCGCCGGCCCGGCCCTCATCCACACCGGCAGCGGGCCGTATCTCGAAAAGCTCATCCGCGGCGGCTACGTGCACGTGCTCTTTGCCGGCAACGGCCTGGCCACGCACGACATCGAATCGGCGCTCTTCGGCACCTCCCTCGGCGTGCAGCTTGAGCGCGGCGAGCCGGTCAAGGACGGCCACGACCACCACATGCGCGCCATCAACGCCATCCGCAACGCGGGTGGCATCCGCCAGGCGGTGCGGCGGGGCCTGCTCAAGCGCGGCGTGATGCATGCCTGCGTGGTCCGCCGCGTGCCGTACGTGCTGGCCGGCTCGGTGCGCGATGACGGGCCACTGCCGGATACGCTCACGGACGTGCTGGACGCCCAGGAAGCGATGCGCCGCCACATCCCCGGCGTGGGCCTGGCACTGATGATCGCCTCCACGCTCCATGCCATCGCCACCGGCAACATGCTCCCCGCCACCGTCAAAACCGTCTGCGTGGACATCAACCCCGCGGTGGTCACCAAGCTCTCCGACCGCGGCACCTTCCAGGGCATCGGCATCGTCTCCGACTCCGAATCCTTCCTCCGCGAACTGACCCGCGCCCTCCGTCTGTAGTCACTCCGCATGGCCAGTCCACGGTCCACGGCTTACGGTCCACGGCTCTTAATGTGCCGGCCGACCTACTACACCATCGCGTATGAGATCAACCCGTGGATGAGCCTCAAGCGGCAAGCCGACTCCCGCCGCGCGCTGGCCCAGTGGGAGGCGCTGCACCGGCTGCTCACCCACCGGCTTGGCGCGCGCGTGCGCTTGCTGCCGCCGCGCCGCGGCGTGCCGGATCTGGTCTTCACCGCCAATGCCGGACTCCTCCACGGCCGTACGCTCATCCGCAGCAACTTCCGATTTGCCGAGCGGCGTAAGGAGGAAGGGTCGATTGCGTCGTACTTCCGCCGCGCGGGCTTTCGCGTCGTGACGCTGCCGCGACGCTATGGATTCGAGGGGGAGGGCGATGCGCTCTGGATGCGCGGGCGCCTGCTCTTCGGCTTCCGCTTTCGATCGGACGCGCCGGCGCATGAAGCGCTCGCACGGCTGGTCGGGGCGGAGGTGCTGCCGGTTGAGCTGGCGGATGCGCGCTTCTACCACCTGGATACGTGCTTCTGCCCGCTGGATAACCGCACCGCGCTGTGGTTTCCCGGCGCGTTCGACCGCTATGGCCGCCGGGTGATCGAACAACTGGTGCCTGACCTCATCAGTGTCACGGAGCGCGACGCCAGACGATTTGCGTGCAACGCCGTCGCCGTCGGCCGCCACCTGGTCATCCAAACAGGCATCTCATCGAGCCTGGCCCGTCGCATCGAGCGGCGGCGGTTTGCGCTGCACCCAGTCGAGCTGTCGGAATTCCTCAAGGCGGGCGGGTCGGCCAAGTGCCTTGTGCTACACTTAAACCACATCTCAAAATGATGCTTGGTTCTGGGTTCAGGGTATGGACTTGAACGATCACGTGCAGCTAGCGATTCGGCTGGGTGTGGCCGCGCTGGGCGGGCTGGCGGTTGGCATTGAGCGCGAGTGGTCGGTGCGCCGCGGCCAGCATGCGCCCCATTTCGCCGGCGCGCGCACCTTTCTGCTGCTGGGGCTGGTGGGAGCGCTGGGAGCGGAGTTCACCCGCACGGGCTCCGTGGCGGCGGGTGCCGCACTGCTGCTGGCCGCCGCGGCGCTGATCGTCGTCGCCTACGGGATCACGTCGCGCCGAGACGACGTGGGCGGCACGACGGAGGTGGCCGCGCTAATCGTCTTGGCGGCAGGCGTATTGGCGGGCAGCGGACGGCTGGCGCTGGCCAGCGGCCTCTTTGCCGCCACAGCGCTCGTGCTCATCGAAAAGGGCCTCATCCACCGGTTCGTGGAGCGCCTCCAGTCCCACGAGCTCATGGCGGCGGTGCGCTTTGCGGTGCTGGCACTGGTGATCTTCCCCCTGCTGCCCACGGGCCCGTTTGGGCCGGCCCCAGGCTTCCGCCCGAGAGAACTGTGGGCGCTAGTCCTCGCCTTCTCCGGCGTGAGCTTCGTCAGTTTCCTGACACTGCGGCTGGTAGGACTGCATCGCGGCTACAGCTTGGTGGGCCTGCTCGGGGGGTTGGCCTCATCGACGGCCGTCACGCTGAACTTCTCACGGGAAAGCCGCGAACAGCCGCAATTGGGCCGGGTGCTGGCCGTGGGAGTGACAGCCGCCTGCACCGTGCTGCCGCTGCGCGTGATGGTGCTCATCAGCGCGCTGAATCCGTCCGTCGGCCTGCTGACGATTCCCTACCTGCTCCCGCCCTTCGCGGCGGGCCTGCTGGCCTCGGCGGCAACGCTACGGCGCAACGATCCGCAGACGATCAAAGCAGAGATGCCCCGCAATCCCCTGCGGCTGCCATCCGCCCTGCAGATGGCGGGCGCGTTTCAAGTCGTCCTCTACGCGATGGCGTGGGTGGGCTCGGCCTTCGGCTCCTCCGGCACGCTGCTCTCCGCCGCGCTGGTGGGGCTGACGGACGTCGATCCGCTGATTTACTCGATGGTCAAGCTGGGCGGGGCGGCAGCGTTAACGAGTACCGCCGCTCAAGCGCTGGCTGTCGGTGTGCTGGCCAACACGCTCTTTAAGCTGGGCATGGCGCTGGCCATCGGGCGGGGGTCGTTCCGTGGTGCGGCGTCGTTCGGCTTGCTCACCCAGAGCGCTGCGGGCCTTGCCGCGCTCTGGCTCTTCCGTTAACTCCTACTGTGTGCTGACGACTACTGTCCGTAATACTCTGGTTCATTCCCTTTCTTCCACTTGATATTGCACCCGACGCTCGGCATCTGTTTCGGATTGACCGGCTGGCCTGAGAGCGCGGCATTGAGGGCTGCGCGAAGATCCTTCCCGGTGAGCGGCTTGCCGCTGCCCGGCCGGCTGTCATCGAGCTGCCCCCGGTAGACCAGCTTCCGGTTGGCATCAAAGAGGAAGAAATCCGGCGTGCAAGCCGCGGTGTAGGCCTTGGCCACGGCCTGTGATTCGTCGTAGCAGAGGGGGAAGGTAAAACCCAACTCTTGCGCCATCGTCCGAAGCTGCTGCGGCGCGTCATCCGGATAGCTGGCGGCGTCATTGGCGCTGATGGCCACGATCCCCACGTCCTTGCCGGCATAATCCCGCCCCAGCCGTGCCAGCTCTTCCTTGACGTGAACGACGTAGGGACAGTGCCGGCAGATAAACATCACCAGCAGCGCCTTTTTGCCCGCGAAGGCCGACAACAAAATAGTCTTGCCGGTGGCGACATCGGGCAGCGAGAACTCCGGCGCCTTCGTGCCGAGCGGCAGCATCGTGGAGGGGGTCAGTGCCATTACTGATAAGCACCAAATCCCAAGCACCAAACCGACACGTTTGGAATTTGGGATTTGGAATTTGGTGCTTGTTTGGAATTTGGGATTTGGAATTTAGTGCTTGAACCTTGGTGCTTGGTCATTTCGCTTGAAGAAGGTCGTTGATCTTAGCGGCGAGGATGACCCCACCACCTCTTTGAGGCAACCGCCAAAGGCGGTGCCTGCCGACGTTTAGTCGGCAGGACGCCGTTGGGTGAGATCCCAACGGCGGCGTCCAAAGAGGTGGTGGGGTGAAGTCATTCTCCCGCACCTCAGAGTAACTGGTTAATTTTTGCTGCAAGAATGAAGTCATTTTCCGATAATCCCCCGATGGCGTGCGTGGAGAGCTCGATGGTGAGCTTTCGGTAGCTGGTCAGGTGGAAATCCGGGTGATGGTCTTCGGCTTCCGCGATAGGCGCGATCTTCTGGATGAGGGTGACGGCGTCCAAGAAATCTTTGCACTTGACGGTCTTGCGGATCGCCCGGCCACCTGCCTGCCGCGCCGATGGAGATGCAGCTGAGTCGCGCGGCGCAGGCAGGTCGACCAACTCCCATCCCTGCAGATCGCGCATCAGCGCCTGGGCGGCGCTGAGTGGCAGTGGCTCGAGTCCGCCCTCGCAGGGTTGGCACTTGCGTCCGGCCAGCGGCGTGCCCATGCGTTACGATCGCTCGATGCTGATCACGGTATAGTTGACGATCGCCCGCGGCAGCGAGAGGGTGAACATCTCCCCCCGCTGCTTTCCCAGGAGGCTCTTGCCCAGCGGCGAGGCGATGGAGAGCTTGCCGTTGGGCGGATCGGCCTCGTCAGGGCCGACGAGCTGGTAGGTGAAGTGCTCTTTAGTCTGCTCGTCTTTGAGAGTGACCGTCGTCCCGACGCGCGCTTCCCCCGCTTTGATCTCCAGGTCGTCGATGATTTTCACGTGCTGCAACTTCGTATCGAGCTCCGCCAGCCGCTGGGAGACATGCTGCAGCCGCTCGCGCGCGGCATGATACTCGCCGTTCTCGCGCAGATCGCCCATGGCGGCGGCCTTGCTGACTTCTTCGGTCACGCGGCGCTTCTGCTCCAAGAGGGATTTGTGCTCAGCGTGGAGCTTGGCGAGGCCTTCTTTGGTGAGATACGTCTCAGCCATTTGGCTCTAGGTTCGAGGCTGTCGGCTCTAAGCCATTGCCTTCAGCCTAGAGCCTTGAGCCTAGAGCATCTTTTACTTGGTCCAGGTCTTCTTCGGCTTCGGCGCTTGGGCTTGCGCAGGCTGCGGCACCTGCGCGGCCCCTGGCTCGCCAGTGGGCACCTCCCAGGCCGAAGACGCCGGCTGCGCATAGCCTGGCGGCAGCTCTTGGCTGGCGGGGGAGGCCGCCATCGCGCCGCCCGTCGTCAAGCAGTTCTCATACGAGTCGGCCACCGGGAAGCCGTTGAAACCCGGCACCCAGAAGGTGATGAGATCGACCGCGCCCGAGCCGAGGCGCAGCGCTCCGCAGCCGACGCCGCTGGCGATGCCGGTTAAGGTGCCGATGAGCGGCGGGCCGGCCTTGGTTTCATTCACGATGTGGACGAGGGGATCCACGAAGCACGTCGACGCATTGATCACGCCCCGGCCGAGCATCCCCCCGGCCTTCTGGCCGTACCGCGGGGACTCCGCCATCTCATGCGCCCGCGTGCGCATCGCCCACGCCGGCTGCGTCCCGATGAGCATCAGTGCCGCCACAACCACCCCATCCATGCGTTTCATATGCGTACCTCCACGGTTACAAGGAGAGCCCATAAGCAGTCTAGCGTGTCGGCTGGAGGGTGTCAATGTCGTCGGAGGAACATATCGTCGGAGGAACGCGCGGTGAGAAACGAAGCCTTACTGCATCCGATACGTGAGGGTCACCGGATGGCCGTCGCGCAGCACCTGGACGTTGACCGAGCCCGGCTGTTGCAGCAGCGCGGGCAGTTGCAGCACGCGAGCGGGGTCAATCAAGGGTTCCCCATTCACCGTCTGGACCACATCTCCTGATTGAAAACCGCTCTGCTGCAAAATCCCGTGGTCAGGCACGGCCAGCAGCTTCACCCCAACAAGATGGAAGCCGTCGAAGACGGGGGCCATCGTCGTCTCGCGCATGACCTGCAGCGGATTGCCCTTCACGGCCTTCCACACTTTCGCGCGATCGACCTGCCGCTCCGTGTTGGAGACCGGAGTGATCGCCTCTTTGATGCTCTTGACGTCTGCTGGCCCGAGCGGCTCGGCCGCCGCCAACACGCGTTGGATGACCGGCTGCCAGGGGGTGGGATCAACAGCGGCTTGAGCCGTGGACTCCTGCGTGGGCGGCCGTGCCTCGATCGAACGAACCGACGCCCCTGCCGTCGGAGAGGGCCTCCCGGACACCCCAAGCCCTCGCGGAATGAGCCGCTTGCCCTCCTGCTCCTGGTGGCGTTGGCTGAGCTGTCGGACGTGTTTCGTCGAGGTAGCCGTGATTGACAGCACGTGCGCACTCATCGCGAGCGCGCACACCCAGATCCCTCCCAGCGCCATCATCCATGGCTTGATGTGCATCGCTATTGCTGACTCCACCACCCCATCCACCACCCCGCCCCCCGCGCCGCCGGGGTCGCGATGGTCCGGATGGCGGTTTTAAGAGTCGGCTTATCCTGCAGCCACGCTGCCACCTGCGGCCCCACCCCGTCATACCACGCCATGTAGGCCTGGTGCCAGGGGGCGATGAACGGCGAGAACGAATAACTCAGTCTATTGAGTAAATCGTTGACACCACCTCCCCCACGCTGTACAATCCTCACCGCATGCCACCCTACATCCGCCAGCCCCATTTCCAGCTCTTGTGGCAGCGGCTCCGCTCGACGCCGCGCCTCGTCCAAGTGGTAGTGGGTCCCCGCCAAGTCGGCAAGACTACGTTGGCGCTCCAAGTGATCGAG
>JACQRD010000072.1 GCA_016206675.1 Candidatus Omnitrophota bacterium | reverse complement strand
CGGCCGGCCTGTCCGACGAGCCCGACCGGCGAGGAGTTGGCCGGCCGGTTCGACGCCCCAGGGCGCCCGGAGCCCGCACCGGAACGAGCGGACGGCCGCGCTGCCGCTGGAAGTGGCTGAGGGCTCGTGGTGCCAGAGGCACACCGCAGCGGTCGCGGCGGCGTCCTCGCGGGTTCCGCGCTATAATGAGAACTCCATGAACGCCGAGCTGCTGACAGTCGGCTCCGAATTGACCAGCGGTGCCACCATCAACACCAACACCGCCCACCTCGCCCGCCGCCTGGCCGAGATCGGCATCGCCTGCCGGCGCCAGACGTCGGTGAGCGATGAGCCGACCCTCGTGCGCGGCGCTCTCGAAGAGGCACTGCAGCGCTCGAACCTGGTCATCCTCACCGGAGGATTGGGCCCGACCTTCGACGACGTCACCATGGAGGCGATCGCTCAGGCCACCAGGCGCCCCCTGGTGCTGATGCCGGGCGCCGCCGCCACCATCCGCCGCTTCTACCTGCGCCGCCATCGCCGGCTGCAGCGCGCCGCGATGCGGCAGGCGTATGTACCGCGCGGCGGCCAGGCGCTGCCCAATCCCATCGGCACGGCACCCGGCCTCTGGCTGTCGCTGGAGCAGCAGGTGGTGGTTGCCCTGCCCGGCGTGCCATCGGAGATGCGCGCGATCTTAGAGGCCTCGGTCATGCCGCGGCTAAAGCGGTGGCTGAGCGACGGCGCCATCGAAAGCCGGACGGTGCGCACGGTGGGGCTGGTGGAGCTGCAGATCCAACGCGCGCTGCAGCGCCTGCGCATCCCGCCCGCGGTGGAGCTCGGCCTGTACCCGGCGCTGCGGATGGTGGATGTCCGATTGACGGTTCGCGCGCCAAGCCGCGCGCAGGCCCGCGCGAGGCTCGCACCGGTGGAAGCGGCCGTGCGCCGCGCGCTCGGCCGCGCCGTTTACGGCACCGACGATGAGACGCTTGAGCGCGTCGTGGGTGGGCTGCTCCTGCGGCGGCGTGCCACCATCGCGGTGGCGGAGTCATGCACCGGCGGGATGGTGTGCGACCGGTTGACGAACGTGCCGGGCAGCTCGCGCTACATGCGCGGCGGGGTGGTCGCGTATCATAACGACCTGAAGCGGGGGCTGCTCATGGTGCCGGCGGCGCTGTTGACACGCTACGGCGCGGTGAGTGCTCCGGTGGCCCGGGCGATGGCGCACGGCGTACGGCGGGCAACCGGCGCGGACGTCGGAGTCTCGATTACGGGCATCGCCGGGCCGTCGGGTGCCACGGCAGGCAAACCCGTCGGGCTGGTCTACTTCGGGCTGGCCGACCGGCGCGGCAGCCGCACGCTGCGCTCGCAGTTCTTCGGCGACCGGCTGTCGATCAAGACGCAAGCGGCCCAAACCGCGCTGAACTGGCTGCGCCTGTATCTACTGAACGTGACTCGTTAGTCCACCGTCCATAGTCCATGGTCCATGGTCCACGGTAACCCTCCTCATGACTGTGGACTGTCGACTGTGGACCGTGGACGTTCTTCAAATGAAGTGCCGAGCGGAATAACGGCCAGGGCCTCGTACCGCGCACCGGCGGAGCTGAGATGGCTCTGATACAGCGTCACCTCGCCGGCCTTCCAAGGAGCCGGTGGCTGCCAGACCACACCGCGCAGCGCCTCCTCCGCTCCCCGGATGGCGGCGCGCTGCGGCGCGCGCCCCAGCGTGACATGCGCGGAAAACGGCCGCTCCTCCGCCGGCAGCCCCAACGCCCGCGCGCCCTGCTCAAGCGCTTCGGCCAAACGGCACACGGCCTCTTCGCCTTCCGTCACGCCCACCCAAATCACCCGCGCTGCGCGTAGCGACGGAAAAGCCCCCGCCGCCCCAAGCCCCAATTGGAACGCCGGTTCGCGCGAGGCGACCGTGCGGATCATCACCTCCACGTCATCGCGCTGCTGCGGCGTGATTGTCCCAAGGAATTTCAACGTGACGTGCATCGCCTCAGGACCGACCCACCGCCCATGCCTCATCCGGGGGCGCAGTTGGACGCACAGCGCCTCAAGGACTGCGCGCGCCTCAGACGGCAGGGCGATGCCGATGAAGGCGCGCTGTGGCATCACTTGAGCGCTTGTTGAAGCGCCACACGGTGCCGCCAGAAAAACGCGATCCCCGAAACGATGGTCAAGATGACCGTCACCCACAAGCAGAGGGCGGCGGCCAAAACCATCAGCGCATAGAAGCGCTCGGCGACCTGCGCCGGCGGCAGCAGATCCAGCAGGCTCACCACAAAGAGCGCGGTCAGGCTGATGACTTGCGAAACCATCTTCTGTTTGCCTTCCCTCGCCGCCGCCAGCACGATGCGTCGCCGCGCCGCCAGCAGGCGCGCGCCGGTGACGACCACCTCCCGCAGCGCGATGACCCCCACCATCCACCACGCCGCCCAGCCAAGCCACGCAAAGGTCGCAAAGAGCCCCAGCGTCAGGACTTTGTCCGCCAGCGGATCGAGCAGCGCACCCAAAGCGCTCGTCGCACCCCAGCGCCTGGCGAGGTAGCCGTCGAGCCAATCGGTGAAGCTCGCCGCAAGGAATCCCAGCAACGCCAAGGCCTTGGCGAGCGCGCCTGGAGCAAGCAGCAGAGGGATAATCACGAACGTGAGGATGATCCGCAGCACGCTGAGCTGCGTGGGAAGGCCGGCGGGCGGGCGCACGCTAAAGCGACGGCGCGGCGTGAGGAAAGACCGCGTCTCCGACGAGGTCGTATTCGAGGTGGTCCGTGATATCGACCGTCACAAACGCTCCCGGGGCCAGCCGCGCAGCGCTGCGCACGAACACCATCCCGTCGACCTCGGGGCAGTCGGCGCTGGTGCGACCGAGGTAGTGCAGGGGCTCGTTCGCATCGGCCTCATCAATGATGACGTCCAGGCGGCGGCCGATCGCTTCGGCCGTCTTGCGCTGGGCGATCTGCTGCTGCAGGCGCATCAGCCGGTCAAACCGCTGCTGCCGCACCTCGTCGGGCACCTGGTCGGGATACCGGTAGGAGGCGCTGCCCTGCTCCGGCGAGTAGGTAAACGCCCCGAGCCGCTCGAACGCCACGTCACCCACAAACGCCAGCAGATTGTCGAAGGCGGCTTCCGTTTCGCCGGGAAATCCGACGATGATGGAGGTGCGCAGCGACAGGGCCGGGATCTCCGCGCGCAGCCGCTCGATGGTGCGCCGCAGCTGCGCCTGGGTGATCCGGCGGTTCATCCGTTCCAAGACGGCGTCGTCCGCGTGCTCGATGGCCATGTCGAGGTACTTGCAGATGGCCGGCTCATCGCGGATGGTGTCCATCAGCTGGGGGCTGACCCCGCGCGGGTGGCAGTACAACAGCCGAATCCAGCGCAGCCCGTCGATCTTGGCGAGCCGCGCCATCAACTCGGCGATGCGGGGCGCCCCGTAGAGATCCACCCCGTAGTCTGAGGTATCCTGCCCCACGACGATCAGCTCGCGCACCCCGCGCTCTTCCACCAGCTGCCGCGCCTCATCCACCACGGCGTCGATCGGGCGGCTGCTCAGCGGCCCTTTGATCTTCGGGATGATGCAGAAGCTGCATCCCTTAAGACACCCCTCGGAAATTTTCAGATAGGCGTAATGAGCGGGGGTCAGCGGCGCGCGGGCCACGCGATGGCCGCGGTGTAGCAGCGCCGGGTGCGGCCGCAGGCTCTCGGTGGACCGGCCTTCCAGGGCTTGCTGCACGATGGTGTCGATCTCTCCGAAGCCGTCGACGCCCACAAACCCGTCCACCTCCGGCAGCTCCTTGATGAGCTCGCCCTGAAACCGCTGCACCAGGCAGCCGGCGACCACCACCGCCTTGAGCTTGCCCTGCTTCTTCAATTCGACGGCTTGCAGCACGGTGTCGATGGACTCCTTGATCGCCTCCTGCACGAAGCTGCAGGTGTTGATGATCACGACATCCGAGCCGGACGCCTCTTCCGCCACCTGGAAGCCCGCCTGCTTCAGCCGCCCGAGATAGAGCTCGGAGTCCACCAACGTACGGGGGCAGCCGAGGCTGATCATGCTCACGCTGGGACTCACAACCGGCAGGGGCTTCATGACGTCGGCTTCAGCGGATTACCGCGTCTCCTCCGGCAGGCGGTTGATCCCCTGATGGGTGATGGTGAACCGCCCCTTGTGCTGAATGGCCGCGGTCGTAATCGGCTGGCCATTGAGCAGCACTTCCACTTGCGAGGGCTTGGCGATGACCACCTCAAGCGACTTTTTGCCGACCCACCGCTCCTTCGCGCCGCGCTCCAGCCGCTGCTGAGTCAGCAGCTTGCCGTCCGCCTGCACGCGGATCCACGTCGCGCGCGTGGCGACAATACTCAGCTCTAGCGGCTCGACCTTGGCCGTCGGCGCCGGCGCCGGCGCAACCGGACGCGGCGCACTCGGGCTGACGGGTGCGAGGCTGGCCAGCTTCACCGGCGGCTGCGCTGCCGCGGGCGCGGCCTTAGCGGCCTTCTTCGCCGTGGGCTTGGCGGCCGTCTGCTGCGGCGGCTTGCGCGCCGGCTGCTGGATCTTCGGCAACCACCGCAGGGGGTTGACCAGCACCACACCGATGACCACCGCCGCAGCCGCTGCCACCTTGCCGAACCGTTGGAGCGCGACCCACGGGATCTGGACCTCTGGCAACTGCACCCTCGGCAACTGCACCTTCGGCAGCTGGATTTTCGGCAACCGGATGCTCGGTAATTGAACTTTCGGCAGCTGGATCGTCGGCATCGTCCATGTCACCACGCTGGGAATCTCGGCGGGCTGCTGTGGCGCAGCCGGCGGCGCTTGCGCCTCCTGGGCGGCCGGCTGGGTGCCTGGCCACACGATCTGGCCCAGCAGCGGCTCAGGCGCTAAATGTAAAAACCGCGCGTACGAAGCGAGAAACCCCTTGGCATAGATGGTACTCATCTGCTCCTGCAAACGGTCGGCCTCCAACGCCTGCAATACCCACGGCTGAATCTTGATGGCCGCCGTGACATCCGCCATGGACAACTTGCGCGCTTCCCGCGCCTGCCGCAACTGCTCTCCGACGCTCATCCCACCACCTGTTTGTAGGCCATAGGCCGGCCGTTGACCCGATCCACCTGCTTCTCGCTCGTTGGGCTCAACGGCCCGTCCCGCTTCTGGCGGGACCAAACAGGTGGTGGGATCATCCTGACGACGCTCCACTGCGTATGACGTCCCGTGTGACAAGGACTTCCCGGGGCCGGCTCCCTTGAGCCGGTCCGACGAGCCCCTCTTGCTCCATCTGATCCAACAGCCGCGCCGCGCGGCCGTACCCGAGCCGCAGTCGACGTTGGAGAAACGAGGTCGACGCCTGCCCGGTATCGAGGACGAGCTGCTTCGCCGTCTCATACATCTCATCGTGCTCGCCGCCGCCCATCGCATGTTCCGGCTGGCGGGCCTTGTCGAGCAGCCCCTCATCGTACGTGGGCGACCGCTGCTGCTTGAGGAAGGTCGTGACGCGCTCAATCTCCGCATCCGTCACGAAGGCGCCCTGCGCGCGCAGCGGCTTGGCGGTGCCCGGCCGCAAGAACAGCAGATCGCCGCGGCCCAGGAGCTTGTCGGCCCCGTTGACGTCGAGGATGGTGCGCGAGTCCACTTTCGAGGCCACCTGAAAGGCGAGGCGCGCCGGAAAGTTCGCCTTGATCACGCCGGTGATCACATCCACCGAGGGCCGCTGCGTGGCCAAAATCATGTGCAGACCCACGGCCCGGGAGAGCTGTGCCAGCCGGGCGATGGCGCCTTCCACATCCTGTGCCGCGATCATCATCAGATCCGCCAGCTCATCGATGACCACGACCAGATACGGCAGCGGCCGGCCGTCATCCGGCGGCCCGTCATCGGCCGTCTCGCCTTCGGAAGATGCCTCGGGCTTCGGCAACGAGGCTCCCGAGGCCAGGCGCTTGTTGTACTGCTCGATGTTCCGCGTCCCCGCCCGCGCGAAGAGCTGGTAGCGCCGCTCCATCTCGCCCACCGCCCACTGCAGCGCGACCGCCGCCTTCTTCGCGTTGGTCACCACCGGTGCGACGAGATGAGGGATGGCATTGAACATCGCCAGCTCCACCATCTTCGGATCCACCATCAGGAACTTCACCTGCTCCGGGCTGGCATGCATCATGATCCCCAGCAGCACGCTGTTGAGGCACACCGTCTTGCCGGAACCGGTGGCCCCGGCGATGAGCAGATGAGGGCACTCGCGCAGGTCGGTGACGATGGCCTGGCCTGAGACGTCCTTGCCAATGGGCAGCACGATCGGCGAGGGGCTGCTGGTGAACTCTGGGGAGGTGACGATCTCCTTGAGATAGACCACCGTCGCCTTGGAATTCGGCACGTCGATCCCCACGCAGCCTTTGCCGGGAATCGGGGCGACGATGTGGCAGCTGGCCGCCTTCATGACCAGCGCCAAATCATCGGCGAGCGACACGATCTTCGTGAGCTTCACCCCCGGCGCCGGCATCACTTCATACCGCGCCACCGACGGGCCGCGGTCGATGTTGGTGACGCGGGCTTCGATGCCGAAATCTTGCAGGGTGTCGATCAGGATGCGGGCGTTGGCCTGCAGGTCTTCGCTGATCTGCCGCTCGGAGAGCGGCGGCGGATCGGCGAGCAATCCCAGCGGGGGCAGCTGAAATCCGCCGGCGCTCTGGCGCCGCGGCGGCGTGGGAACGGTCTTCGGCTTCGGCTCAATGGTCGAGCGAATCCGCACGCGCGGCGGCGGCATCCCGGCCGGCGCGGCGGCGGCCGGTTCAGCGGCTGGCTCGGCGGCGGCTTTCGACGCCGCTGCCGCAGCGGCCGGGCGCCGGATCAGGGTGTGCATCCGCGCGCCGGCGCGGCGCAGCAGCTGCGCGCCGGGCGAGCTGAGGGTTTGCCCGGCGGCGATGAGCCACGAGAGCAGCCCCACGCAGCCGGCCACCAACACCGTGCCGAGGACGCCAAGATAATAGCTGCCGGATCCGGCCAGCAGGAAACCGACCGTGCCGCCCAACTGCGCCCGAGCGGCGTCGGTCGCTGCGGTCAACGCCAGCAGCGTGCCGAAGCTGCCCATCAGGCAGAGCGTGGCCAGCGCCATCGACCCCCAGCGCAGTTCCGGCGCCTGGCTGCGCCACGCGCGCCAGGCCCAGAGGACGCACAGCAGCGGTGCTGCCAGCGAGGCCCATCCAAAACCGCCGCGGCCGATGAAGCCGACCCACGCGCCCAGCCGTCCGCCCAGATTCACGGGCGGCTGCGCGGGCGGGAAGCTCAGCCATGGGATATCTTCGGGGCTATAGGTGAGGAAGCAGATGGTGAGGAACAGGCCGGTGGTGGCAATCAGGGCGCCGGTGGCGCGCGCCGCCCATAACGGAGGGATGGCAACCCGTGGCATTGTCGCCGTCGGGAATATCCTTACATCGCACGCTTACGGGAGAGGTTCACGCGCCCCTGCTCGTCGATCTCGATCACCTTGACGCGGAACTCATCCCCCACTTTCACGACGTCCTCCACTTTATTGACGTACTTATCCGCCAGCTCGGAGACGTGCACCAGCCCCTCCTTGCCTGGCAAAATCTCGCAGAAGGCGCCGAAATTCATGATGCGCTTCACCTTCGCATTGTACACCTTGCCGACCTCCACGTCTTCGGTGAGCGTGCGGATGATGTCCAGCGCCTTCTGGGACTTCTCGGCGTCGTTGGAGGCGACAGAGACGCTGCCGTCATCCTCGATGTCGATCGTCGCCCCGGTCTCCTCGATGATCTTGCGAATGACGCGGCCCCCTGGGCCGATCACATCGCGGATTTTCTCCGGATTGATCTTGATGACGGTGATGCGCGGCGCGTAGGCGGAGAGCTGTGCCCGCGGCCGCTCGATGGCCGCCGCCATCTTATCCAGCAGCAGCATGCGGCCCGAGTGGGACTGGGCGAAGATCTGTGAAATGAGCTCGAGCGACAATCCCCGGGTGAGCTTCACGTCCAGCTGCAGGGCCGTGGTGCCCAGCCGCGTGCCGGCGACTTTGAAGTCCATGTCACCCACGTGATCCTCCAGCCCGGCGATGTCGGTCAGAATCGCATGGCGGCTGTCTTCGGTGACCAGCCCCATCGCGATCCCGCTCACGGCCGCCTTCACCGGGACGCCGGCATCCATCAGGGCCATAGAGCCCGAGCATACCGAGGCCATGCTGGAGGAGCCGTTGGACTCAAGAATGTCCGAGACGAGACGAATCGTGTACGGGAAGACGTCTTTGGACGGCACCATCGGGGCCAGCGCGCGCTCCGCCAACGCCCCATGGCCGATTTCCCGGCGGCCCGGGCCGCGCGCCGGACGGACTTCATTGACGGAAAACGGCGGGAAGTTATAGTGCAGCATGAAGCGCTTGTAGGTTTCGCCTTCCAGCGCTTCGATCATTTGCTCATCATCACTCGTGCCGAGCGTGGCCACCCCAAGGCTCTGCGTTTCCCCGCGGGTAAACAGCGCCGAGCCGTGCGTGCGCGGCAGGACGCCGACTTCGCAAGTAATCTCGCGCAGGTCGGTCAATCCGCGCCCATCGATGCGCACCTGCCGGCCGAGAATGAACGCGCGGGCTTCCTGGTGGTCGACTTCCTCGAACGCCGCCGCCGCGTCCTCCGCCGTGATTGCGCCATCCGCCGTCAACCGCTCGAGAACGCTCTGCTTCAGCGCGGCGATGGCCTCGCGACGCTGCAGCTTCTTTTTCGGCTCGTTGATGCGGGCCAGCTCCGCGGCGGCCAGTTGCCGGGCGCGCTCGACCAGCTCCGGCGCGGGCTTGGCGATCTTCAGGGTCGTGTTCTTCGGCTTGCCGGCCTTCTGCGCCAGCTCTTCCTGCATGGCGATGAGGGTCTTCAACTGCTGGTAGCCGAAGGCGATCGCCTCCAGCAGCTGCTGTTCAGGCACTTCCTTCAAGCCGGCCTCCAGCATCATCACGCCGTGCCGCGTGCCGGCCACCACCAGATCAATGGTGCTCTGGGCCAGCTCGCGGAAGGTGGGATTGACGATGAGCTTGCCCTCCACCAGCCCCACCCGGACCGCCCCGAGGGCATCCGGGAATGGAATGGTGGAGAGGCGAAGGGCTGCGGAGGCGCCCACCACCGCCAGCACGTCAGGATCATATTCCCCATCCGAAGAGAGCACGGCCGCCATGATCTGCAGCTCATGCTTGAACCCGCTTGGAAACAGCGGCCGGATGGGCCGGTCCATCAGGCGGGCGCTGAGAATTTCCTTCTCGGTGGGGCGGCCTTCGCGCTTGAAGAAGCCGCCAGGAATCTTGCCGGCGGCATAAGTGCGCTCGCGGTAATCGCAGGTGAGCGGGAAAAAGTCAAACTCGGAGGGATTCGGATCGGACACCGCGGTCACCAGCACCACGGTCTCGCCCTGCTGCACGACCACGGCCCCGTCCGCTTGGCGGGCCCACGCCCCGGTTTCGATCGACAACGTCGATGGGCCGAGCGACGTTGACACCCGCGTCTTCATCCCACCACCTGTTTCAGCCCGCCGAAGGCGGGCACTGAACGCCACCCTGTAAGAAGAAACCGGAGGCGTTCAGCGGCCTCCGGCCGGGAAACAGGTGGTGGGATCATTATTTCCGGAGGTTCAGGGCGTCGAGGAGGGTCCGGTAGGAAGCCTCGTCGTGCCGCTTGAGGTATTCGAGCAGGCGTCGGCGCTGGCTGACCATCTTCAGCAGCCCCTGGCGCGACCCGAAGTCCTTCTTGTGGGTCTGCAGGTGGCCGGCCAGCAGGGTAATGCGCTCGGTGAGCAGGGCGACTTGCACTTGCGGAGAGCCGGTGTCTTGCTGATGGACCCGAAACCGCTGGATGGCGGGCTTCACCGCGGGCGCTGGACTCATGAATTGTACGAACTCCCTTCCTCGTTTTCTCGTCGTGTAGTTCGGTTAGTATACTGTAGAAGAAACGACCCGTCAACCACGAAGGCCTCTAAGCCGAGTTCTGTCCCCGTGACACCTGCGTCTGGTCGCGTTCAGTTCATGAACCGATTCCACACGCAGGTGTCACGGGGCACGGTCATCCATCTGGGTCCCGGCTTGCGGCGGGACTCCTGCGGCCTACCCTTCCATCAGCCGGACCGGCTGCCCCCACCCCGTTGAGGGTGAAGCTGGATGTTTGGCCTTGCTCCGCGTAGAGATTGCCGCGTTTCACCCCCTGAGGTCGTTTGGCGACCCCAGAGACTCGTCTCTGTGGCTCTCCCCGCGCTGCCGCGCAGGGACCCCCGCCTTCGCGGAGGCATCCGCCCCGTTACACCTGCGTCTGGTCGCGTTCAGTTCATGAACCGATTCCACACGCAGGTGTAACGGGGGCCCCGAGGTTATCGGGGTACGCTGTCCTATGG
>JACQRD010000075.1 GCA_016206675.1 Candidatus Omnitrophota bacterium | reverse complement strand
GTTTTGGCGTTGACGCCGAACGGCACCGGGATGCCGGCCTTGTCGAAGAGCTGCTTCGCCTGGTATTCGTGCAGCTTCATGAAGACTGCTCTGGGCTGGGGGCTGGGGGCTGGGGGCAAGAGCCCAGAGCCCCGAACCCTGAGCCCCGAGCCGCCATCATGACGGGCGTTGGTCTATCGGAACGAAGCGGAGGTTGCGGGGGCCGGTGTACAGCGCGAGCGGGCGGATGAGGCGGTTGTTGGCGGCCTGCTCGATGATATGCGCCGACCAGCCGGCGATCCGGGCGCACGCGAACATCGTCGTGAAGAGCTCCGTGGGGATGTCGAGATAGTGCAGCAGCGAGGCGGAGTAAAAATCGACGTTAATGTACAGCTTCTTGGCGTTCCACACCGCCTCCTGCAGGCGCTCGGAAATGGCGAACCACTTCATCTCGCCGCGGTGCTCGCCCAGGCGGCGCGCGTACTCCTTCAAGTGCTTCGCCCGCGGATCAGGGCCCTTGTACACTCGGTGGCCGAAACCCATGAATCGCTTGTGGTCGGCGACGGTCTTCTGCACGTACGGCTCCACCTTCTCGGGCGCGCCGATCTCTTCCAGCATCTCCATGGCTTTACGGTTGGCCGCGCCGTGAAGCGGACCCTTGAGCGAGCCGACCGCCGCGCAGACGGCGGAGTAGTAGTCGGACTTCGTGCTGGCCACCGCGCGGGCCGTAAACGTCGAGGCGTTGAAGCCGTGGTCCGCCAGCAGCACGAAATAGGCGTCCAGCGCTTGCCCCTGTTCGACGCTGGGAGCGCAGCCATGGAGCATGTGCAGGAAATTGGCCGCGTGGCTGAGCTCCGGCTGCGGAGCCACAGGCGGCTGGCCCTGGCGCAGCCGGCCGATGGCGGCGACGATCGTGGGGGTCTTGGCGATCGCGTTGACCGCCTTGCGATAGAACACCTCAACCGGCTCCTCGTCCGCTTCGGTGTCGTACAGCCCCAGGAGGGAGACGGCAGTGCGCAGCGCGGCCATCGGGCGGGCCGTGCGGGGAAACTGCGTCAGCGCCGCCACCATCTCCGGCTGCAGACTCCGGTGAGTGTTCAGTTGCGCCGTCCAGCCAGCCAACTGCTGGCGCGTGGGCAGTGCCCCGTACAGGAGGAGGTAGCTGACTTCCTCGTAAGACGCCTTGCCGACTAGCTCGTCCAGGTGGTAGCCCTGGTAGATCAGCTCGCAGCGCTGCCCGTCAACTTCAGAGATGCGCGTCTCATCGGCGATCACGCTATCGAGGCCCTTGGCGACCTGCGGGGCCGTCCCCGGGGCGGGCGGTGACGCCGGCGCGGTCATCGGGTGCCCACCGTCGGGGCTGCGGGCAATTTGGCGATCATCTCCTGCACTTGGCGGGCGGCTGAGGCCAGCGCCTCGCGCTCCTGCGGGCTGAGGGGCTGCTCCACGACACGCTCGATGCCCGGCGAGCCGAGCTGGGCCGGCACGCCAATGCAGACGTCGCGCAGGCCGTACTCCCCCTGCAGGGCGGCGCAGACCGGCAACACCGCATGGGTATTGCGCAGGATGGCCGAGGCCATTTCGACCACGCCGCTGGCCGGCGCGTAGAAGGCGCTGCCCGTCTTCAGCAGCGAGACAATCTCCGCCCCACCGTTCTTAGCCCGCTCGATCAATTGATCCAGCTCGCCCGGAGGGAGCATGCCGGCCGCCGGTTTGCCCTTGACGGTGATCGAGTCGCGGAGGGCTACCATCAAGTCGCCGTGCGACCCCAGAATCATCGCCTGGACGTCGGCAGGAGGGACGTCGAGCCGCATCGCCACAACGGCGCGCAGCCGAGCGCTGTCCAGCACGCCGGCCATCCCCATGACTCGCTGGCGCGGGAAGCCCGTGCGTTGCAGCGCCAATGCGACCATGACATCCAGGGGATTCGTGACGACGATCACCGCGGCCTGCGGCGCCGAGGAAGCGATGCGCTCGGCAATGGGGCCGACGATGCTGGCGTTGGCTGCCAGCAGATCATCGCGGGACATGCCCGGCTTGCGGGCCAAGCCCGCGGTGATGATGACCAGCCGGCTGCCGGAGAGCGCGCCGAAGTCGGCCGTGCCGACCACGCGCCCCGCAAAGGCCTCCACCGGCGCGGAGTGCATCAGATCGAGGGCCTTGCCCTGGGCCAAGCCCTCGACGATATCAATCAGCGTGATGTCCGCCAGCCCTTTCAGGGCCAGCAGATGCGCGGTGGTGGCGCCGACCTGGCCGGCGCCGATGACGGAGACCTTCGGCAGCGACATGTATTTGGAATCAACGCGGAATGGCGTCCCGAGGGATGGCTACACGCGCCAGAACAGCCGAAGTCCCAGGCCGATGAACCACGCGCCTACGGTCACCCAGACCGCCAAGGCCGCCAGGGCCCGCAGCCACTGGGTGCCGGGGGTCAGGCCGGAGAATCCTCCCAGAAACCAGGAGGACCATCCCTCCGGCATGGTCTCGTAGAGCGTGCCGATCTTCCGGTAAGCTCGTCCGGCGGCGCGAAGGCGGCCGGCGGCGATCAGCAGTCCGACCGAGGCGGCGAGCACCCCGGTGATCACAACTAGCGTGCTGATGAGCCGTTGCGTCATCCCACCACCTCTTGGAATCTGCGCCGTCGACTTCGATAGGGCGCGTCACAGCCGTTTTCAAGAATCATGAGAATGGTGGTCGACGGCGCTGGTGCCATCGTCATTGGTTCGCGTCTGAATGGCACCCGCCCGAGGCAACTGCCTCGGGCTGGTTCCAAGAGGTGGTGGGATCATCCCATGTCAACCGATACGTCAGTCTAGCAGAGGCTCTTGCATTTTTCCAGTGCCATCAGGCATACTTGGCGTGCTGAACAATTTGAGTTGCCAGTTCCCTGGCGAAAAGCCACACCTAGCGCAAGCTAGGGCCCCCTCCTCCGCCCTGCGAAGCTTCAGCGCAGCAGGGCTTCGGAGGGCTCTCCGAAGCCCGAAGGGCGTAGGAGAGGGAAAGCTACGGGTCCTTCACGGACAGCCGAGTTGCCGAACAGGGCAAGAAGGACCGCCGAGCCGCCGAACCAGACAGGGTTCGACGGCTTTTTTATGTTTAACATGGGAGGGCGGTCCGATGAGACGCAGAACACGCACGACCCACCTTCGCAATACACGCGGGATGCTGATGGTGACCGAATTGATCTTTTTGTCGTTGTGTTTAGTGTACACCTCCATCGGCGTGACGCGCTCGATGACCGACCTGATGACCACCCAACGATCTCTCGCCACCCAACAAGCGTTTCATCTCGCTGAATCCGGTCTGGATGAAGTCATCGGGGTATACACGCGCTTCGGAGGCAATTTTACGGGGTGGGAAGATGTGTCCGACGGAACCCTCCATGTCGACCCCCGCTGCGCCGGCACGGGGCTGACGTGCATGCGTAAACCCATTCAATTAACCGGGGCCTCCTGCCTCTCCGCATCCGATGTCAACTGCATGACCGTCATCGACGCCACCAGCATGGCGCCAACCATCGACGTCACCAGCGCCGTCTCCACGGCCTCGGGAACCACGACTCAACGGCTCTACGCCCGAGGGGACCGGATGCCTCCTAGCTTTAACTTCGCGATCTTCGGGGCGGATTTGATCGAGCTCAATTCTGGCGGCCCGCTGACGATTGATAGCTACGTCGGCAGCTCCTACGACCCCATGAATCCCGGAACCAAGGGCAACCTCGGCACCAACGATACCGCTGACCCCACGCTCACAACCGATGCGGCGGTTGATGTGCGGTTCTTGAACGCCAACACCATGGTCCATGGCGACCTGTACGCTACAGGAACCGCGCTGTTCAATCCCACTGATCCGACGGATCCCGACGGCAACCCGGCCACCCCTGACTATCGGCTCGATGGCACCATCATCCTGGCGCCGCGGTTGGATATGCCCCCCATCGATTTTCCAACGGTGTTAACGGACATCTCGGGAGCGGATTGCGCGAGTGACCGCACCATCTCTAGCGGAACTGGCGTCCTCGACAAGAGCTGCTATCGAGACGTCGTGATCAGCGGGACGGCGAACGTGGACATTCCCCAGAACGCGAACATCTCCGTCCGGTCCCTTCTCGTCAAGAATAGCGCGCAACTGACAATGCGGGAAAACGCTCAACTGTTGCTGCGCGGTGATCCCAGCGCACCGAAGCCTGACGAGTTCTTTATCCTCCAAATCGCCAACACCGGGAAGATCAACGTCCTTGGGGCCAACAAGGTGTATGGAAAGTGGGGGCGATTCCATGTGCGCGGCATGAACGGGTTCGTCAATCCCGCGCAATGTCCGGAACAGCTTGAAATCCGGTTGGACGGCAACAACAGCCGCTTTGGGGATGGCTATTACAACGACGACAATTACCTCGGGCAGGCGGACTTCTACGGCGTACTCTATCTCCGCAATGGGTTCATCTGGGTGAAGGGCCCGTGGGATTCGACCACCAACACGTGGATGAGCGGGGAACACTACGGTTCGATCATTTCCGGAGGACAAATCAGCCCGGCGACCCACCTCTCCAGCATCTACTTCAAGTTCCACCGGTATGAGAATGCGAGCGGCATTCCCCTGAGCGGCTCCCAGAATTACTTCCGCGTGACGTTCTGGAAAGACTGCACCGCAACCGACACCTGTCCCGAGCTCTAGCGGCTCTTGCCGCCTTTCCTCTGCCTCGGATCGCGCTTGACAGCGCCTCGACGGCTTTGCTCTAATAGCCTCCGTCCAACCGATGGAGATCCTGATGAC
>JACQRD010000070.1 GCA_016206675.1 Candidatus Omnitrophota bacterium | reverse complement strand
GGCCTCGGGCACGGGCAGTGCCGCCAACAAGGCGACGATCAGGAGAGATTGAGGAGAGAGACGCATGTAACGGTCCAAGATACCAAATGCGCGTCATGAAGTCAAAGCCGCTGCAGCTGGCGACTCAAGCTAGGGCTGCGGGTCCTGCCATGGTGGCTGTCTCGGGGTCCCTCCTTCGGCTTCCCTCTCGTCAGCCACCATGTCACCCGCAGCCTCGCGTGACATTCATCGATGGTGGTGTGTCAGGAGGAGGTGGACGACAGCAAGGGTCGGAGAGTAATAGCTCTACGAGCGTCCCTGCAGGACGCTCAGGACGTTCTCAGTGGTATAGACAACCACAGCGTGTTGCGTCCTGAGCGGAGCGTCATTCGACCACAGCGGAAGCTGCAGGTACAGCGCTAGGGCGAGGAAGGGCGCATCCTCCGGATCCGCGACCAATGCCTTGGCGTCTGGCAACTTCGGGCGGAATGCGCTGGTTGGCAAAATCCGTTCGGCTTCTGTCAGCAGGTATTCAGGCGCCCACAGGATGAGCCGTTCATCCAAGAGCAGCTCCCGGGTTGTGGCCGAGCGGAGGAACCCGGCAACCAGAACGTTCGTATCGACCACGAGCTCCATTAGCTGGAGCGCTGGGACTTCTTCCACATGCGCCGCTTGATTGCTCGGCCGATCTTGAGCGCATCCTGCTCGGTCAGCGTGCTCCGCGAGAGCAACCGCTGCATCTGCTCAAGCACCCGCGTCTTTTCCATGATCGCCTGCCGGGCCACCTCCGACCAGTTGATTTCCGGAAAGTGGCTCATTTTGGCCTTGAGATCGTCCGGGATCGACAGCGTCAAGTTTGTCATCGCGCCCCTCCTATGTGTGATCTGTGTTTACAAATATAACACATATGAGAGGCTTGCACAAGGTACGATATGATACGCATTCGCTGCTGCCCTTCGGGTTGCGGACTCCAGGGGGGAAGCGGTGCTCACCTGCACCCAGTAGCTGTGGCCGGCCTCTGCTTGGCTCGCATTGCCCAACGTCCCGGTCGCGTCGAGGTGCTTCACCTGGCTGTAGCTCACCCCGGTCAACCAACTCGCGAGGGCGAGCGGGCTGGCCGCCGCAGCGCCGAGGACCGCGCTGATGGATCGATCCGGGGGATCCACCGGCAAGGCCAAGAAGTTCCAGCCCGGCTGGAAGGTGCTCGAAACGGTCTTGCCGAGAGCTCAAGGAACTCGGGGAGGCGGCGTCCCCGCGGCTGACGTAGGGCAGCGAGGGGGATGGGAAAAGTAGGCGGCTTCGGCGATGCCTGTCCCCCGGTGCCTGGCACCTTACCGGACACGCCCTCGTGTCGTGGCGGGGAGAGGGAGGGTTCCCCGAGGGAACGGCCCGCGGCCACAGCCGCCCCGGAGGATCGAGACACTACCACCGCTGCAACAGGGGAAGCACCAAGAGCAGCCACGGGATCGAGACCAGCGTGGTGAACAGCCACAGCGCGTTGGTCAGCCGACGGTCCAACCCGAAGAGCAGCGGCAGCAGCAGCGGAGAAACCCCCACCGGCATTGAGGCCTCAAGCAGCACCACAAACCGCGGCAACCCCTGCAAGTGCAGCAGGCTGACGACTGCCCACGCCACCAGCGGGGTGACGAGCAGCTTGATGCCGCTCATCGCCAGGCAAGGCTCAAGCCAGCGCCGCGGCGAAACCAACAGCAGCTGCGAGCCCACCGCCACCAGGCTCAGGACGGTATCGGTGGTGATGAGCGCGTGGTTGACCGGCGACAGCCAGGCGGGGCGCGCAATCCCAAGCCAGCTCAGCGCCGAGCCCGCCACCATCCCGAGAAACGGATAGAGGCGCAGATCGTCGCCCAGCGCAGGCTGCACACCTCTCTCGCCTCGCCGCCGGCCGTAATGCCGCGCCAGGCTGAAGCCCAGCGTATAGAAGCACGGCGTGAAGAACATAAAGTAGAGCACGCACAGCGCGTAGGCCGTTTCCCCGTAGAGCGCAAAGGCCGTATAGGCACCCAGGTAGCCCAGATTGGAAAACATGGCGCAGGTCAGGAAACTGCCGGTTTGGGGGGCGCTGAAGGCCGCGTGTCGGCTGTAGAGGAAGGCCGGCGCCAGCGCCGACATCGACACCAGAAACCCCACGATGGGCAGCATCCACACGTCGGCCCGGCGCAGATCCATGCCCCAGAAGGCCAAACAGAGCATCACCGGCGCCGGGCCTTTGATGAGCCAACGCACCAGCCGGCCGGCCCGGGCCTGCGTCATGCGGCCTGCGCGGGCCAGCGCCCACCCCGCCGCCATGGAGCCAGCAAACAAACCCAATCCCCACGTCGCCCGCCACCACATTACCGACCCACCTCAATCCACGTTGGCGCATCGGCCTGGCGAAACGTCCGCATCTCCAGGCGCCTGCCATCAGTGCGCAGCGCCACCCGTCCCTCGTCCCGCGTGGTGTACACTGCCGCCCCCGATTCACGCAGTGCGGTGAGTGTCTCGGCCGACGGCAGCCGGTGCAGCCGGCCGACGCTGATGATGGCCACGCGAGGGCGCGCCCGGCGAAAGAAGGCCTCCCCGGCTCGTCCGAGGCGGCTTCCGTGGTGCGGCACTTTCAGGACCGTGACGTCGTGGACCGCTCCCGTTTCCAGCAGCCACGGCAATCCGGCTTCCTCAATATCTGCGGTCAGCAGAACACTCACTGCGCCCTTGGAGACCTTAAGCACGAGGCTGTTGTCGTTTGACTCCAGCGGCGACCCCGGCACCCCTCCACGTGGCGGATGCAGCACCGCGCACGAGACCCCGGCGCCCAGGTTGAGCTGCATGCCGGCGGCCAGCGTGCTGATGGGCATGCGCCGCGCGGCGGCCAGCGCCCGCAGGCGATGAGCGGACATCGTGTCACCCTGCACTCCGTTCGTCAAGAGGCGCCCGACGTCAAGCCGCGCAAGCAGCGGCACCGCCCCGCCGAGATGATCTTCGTCCGTGTGCGTCACCATGAGGGCGTCGAGCCGATGAATCCCTTCCCAGCGCAGGAAGGGCAGCACGCGCATGCGCCCGGCCTCCTGCGTGCCTGCGTCCACCAACACCGCATGATGGCGCGGCGTGCGGATCAGGATGCTGTCGCCGTGGCCCACATCCACCACGTCCACCCGCAGCCAGCGCGAGGCTACGGCGTGCACGGCCACCGCACTCCAGACCCACACCGCCGCGGCAGCCACCCAGCAGATCGCGATGCGCGCGGGGCTGAGGTCCAGCTTGATGCGAGCGACGGAAATCGCCACCAGCGCGCCATAGGCGGCCAGCCACAGCACCGAGGGATGGCCGATCCAAACACAACCCCACGGCACGCGATGCAGCCAGACGACGCACCAGACGATGCCGTCAAGCAGCCAACGCAAGAGCACGGCGGCGGCGGCCATCAGCGGCGTGCAACCGGCGCCGAGCAAAAGCAGTGGAGTGCCCAGGCCCACCAACAGGCTCAGGGGCGGGGCGAGCAGCAGGTTGGCCACCAGCGAAATCGGCGAGACGAAATGAAAATACCAGGCCAGCAGCGGCGAGAGCCCCGCCCACACGGCCAGCGTCGCGCTGAGGCTCGCGGAGAGAAACCGCCTCAGCCAGGCGGCCGGCATCCAGACAAGGCGCGCCTCGATCGCCGGCTGCCAGCGAGGCGTAAACACCAGCAGGCTCGCCACCGCCCCGAAGGAGAGCTGGAAGCTGGGGTCCGCCAGCTGCGACGGATCCATTCCCACGATCGCCAGGGCCGCCGCCGCCAGGGTATTCGGCCAGGACACGACGCGGTCCCAGGCGGCAGCACCGAAGACGATCCACGCCATGATCACCGCGCGCGCCACGGGCGGCTGCCAGCCGGTCAGCGCCCCGTATGCGCCGATGCCGGCGGCCGCCAGCCACGGGCGCAGGCGCCACGGCATGCCGGCCACCCGCAGCATGCGATCGATGACCCAGGCGATGATGCCGACGTTGAACCCGCTGATGACCAGCAGGTGCACCGTGCCGGTCTCAATAAACGCCTGCTTCAGCCGTTCATCCAGCGCCACCCGCTGCCCCAGCACGATGGACTGCAACAGCCCGGCGTGCTGCGCTGAATACGTCTGGATGATCCGCTGCTGCAGGCGGCTGCGCCAGGCGAAGAGGCCGCGAAGGGGCAGACCGCTGCGCGATCGTCCCAGCCCCGCCAGCCCATCGGAGGGTGCAACCCGCAGCAGACCATGCACCCGCCGGCGGGCCAGTGCGGCCCGGCGATCATAGGCTCCCGGATTGCCCGGCGCCGGCACGCGCACCCAGGCGCCCTCCGCGACGATTTCATCGCCGTAGCGCAACGCGGCGCGGGGCGCTTCGACGGTCATCTGCACGCGCCCGGCGGCGGCCCGCCACCCCACCACCTGTCTGCTCGCCGATGGCGAGCCGCGAAGCGGCGGTTCGCTTTCAGCGAACCCAGACAGGTGGTGGGGCCATCCGGCAGGTGTGCGCAGATGCCTCACGTTCAGCATGCACGCCACGGCCTGCTCGTCGTAGAAACCGAAGAGCTCAGCCGGGTCATCCACCACGGTGCCGTGCACAGTGACGCGCTGCGGCTCATCCGTCAATCGTTGCGCCAGCCGCTGCGCCGGATGAGCGCTCCACACCGCCATACGCAACATGCCGAGAGCCATCCACAGCAGGCCTACCGCGATGGCGCCAGCCCTCGGCCGGACGCGCCAACGCCATCCGAGCGCGGCGGCGCACACACCCAGGGCGGCCGTGAGTGCTACCGGAGGGGGGCTGCGCCCTCCGGCGAAGACACCGGCAAGAAAGGCGATGGCGATAGGAACCAAGGGCGCGGTCATGGCGAAAAAAATACGCAGAAGAGAGCGTCTCTCTCCTGCGTATGAAATTGTAAAGCTGAGCTATCGACTACTGGGCGGCTTCATGGTCAGGATCACGTGGCGCATGACGGCCTCCTGATCCTGAGGCGCGATCTCCACGAAGCGCACGCCGACCTCGATGGCCCGCGTGCGCTGCGCGCGGCCGATCGTTTCGTACGCCTCGCTCCAGACCACCTCCGCGGTGAAATGGACGGGCGGCTCTCGATCCGGCAGCTTCATCGTCACCTGCAGCCGGGTGCCGGCTGCCAGCTCGCGGTCGGCGAAGAGACAGATGCCGCCGCCGCTGATGTCCCTCGTCATGGCCTGTTGGGGCGCTCCGGAGGGAAGGACGCTGAACGTAACCTCCAACCGCGTATCGAGCCGCACGAACTGCCTACGCTCTTCCATCGTCCCACGCCGGCGTCGACGCTGGCCACTCCAGCTGGCCCTGTTCGTAGAGCGTAAAGCGGATTTCCCGCAGAAACCGCGACGGCTGCAGCATGAGCGTACCACCCCCGCGCAGGCTGAAGTCCATCAGGGGATGGGTGATGTACAGCTCATCCTTCGCCCGCGTGGTCGCGACGTAAAAAATGCGCCGCTCCTCCTCTTCGCCGCTCTCCTCCCGCAGCGCCGCTTCGGAGGGAAAGGAGCCCTCGCTCATCCGGATGACGAACACCACCTTCCATTCGAGCCCCTTCGCTTGATGAATGGAGCTGAGTACGAGCTGCTCGGTATCGCGCGAGCCTGCGCCGGTGACCTCCTGGCCGTAGAGCTCGCCGAGCAGTACGAGCTCCGAGAGCAGCCCGTTGAGCGTGCGGTACGGCTTGGCGAAGACGGCCAGCTGCTGGATGTCCTCAAGGCGCGAGGCCGCCCCGTCGTACTTGGCCCGCAGATACTCCGGATAGGCAGTGTCCATCACCGCGGCCACCACCTGGGCCGGGTCGCGATCATCCGCCGCCGCGCGCAGCGCGCGCAGATCCTGCTGAAACCGCCGGAAGGCCGGCTGCGCCGCCGGCGGCAGGCCGGCGCACACCTCCGGGGCGAGGGCGGCCGCGCACGGATTCGGGGTGCGCGCAATGCGCTCCCAGAGCTTCGCGGCGGTCGCAGAGCCGATGCGCGGCAGCATCATCCACAGCCGCCGCCAGGCGATCTCATCGAAGGGGTTGTCGAGCACCTTCAAATGCGCGACGACGTCCTTGACGTGGGCCTGCTCGAAGAAACGCACGCCCGAGCGCACCTCATACGGGATGTGCCGCTTGATCAGCTCCGCCTGCAGGATGCTCGAATGGGCGTGGGCGCGGTAGAGCACGGCCATCTCCGCCAGGGCCAACCCCTCATCCCGCAGCTGCAGGATGCGCTCCGCCACGAAGGCCGCCTCCTGGTAGGCGTCGCCCACCGGCAGCACCACCGGCAGGCTGCCGCGCGGCCGCTGCGCGGTGAGGGTTTTGCGAAACTGCGCTTGGTTCTGCAGGATGCTAGCGTTGGTGAATTCCAGGATCTCCGGCGTGGAGCGGTAGTTGACCTCCAGCTTGAAGATCTCGGTGCCGGGGTTGCGCTCGGGGAACTTCAGGATGTTGTCGTAATTGGCCCCCCTGAATTTGTAAATGCTCTGAGCGTCGTCTCCTACCACCATCAGGTTGCGGCCGTTGTGCTCGGCCAAGCGCTCGATGATCCGCGCCTGGAGGATGTTCGTATCCTGATACTCGTCGACGAGCAGATGGCGCAGCTGCGCGCTCAGCTGCCGGGCAAGATCGTCGTGCTCCTGCAGCAGCTTCAGCCAAAAGCGCAGCAGATCGTCGTAATCCACGGCGTTGGCGGCGCGCTTCTTCGCCTCGTAGCGGGCCCCCACCCGCTGCAGCTCCTCGATCCAGAGGGCGAAATGCGGGGCGCGCTCCTCCACCACATCGGCAAGCGCGCGGTCGGTGTTGAAGGCCATGCTGATCAGCTCCTGGATCAGCGCGGGGGCCGGAAAGCGCTTCTGCTCCACTTTGACCCCGGCCTCGCCGACGCACAGCTTGACCAGGTCCCGCTGATCCTCGTCATCCAGGATCGAATAGTTCGACTGCAGCCCGACCTTCGGGGCGAACTGCCGCAGCAGCCGGTTGCCCAGCGCGTGGAAGGTCCCACCCCACAGCCCGCCGGCGTCGCTGCCGGTTAAGGCTTCGACGCGGCTGAGCATCTCGCGGGCGGCTTTGTTGGTGAAGGTCGCCAGCAGAATCTGCGACGGAGGAACGCCGCGCGCAATCAGGAAGGCGACGCGGTAGGTGATCGTGCGGGTCTTGCCGGAGCCGGCCCCGGCGATGACCAGCTTGGGCCCCTCGCCGCAGGTGACCGCCGCCCGCTGGGCGTCGTTGAGCTCATGCGCGAGATCGAGCGCAATGCGCCCGCCGCCTGGCTGAGAGATTGTAAACGTCCGTGTCATATGAAACGTGAATGCGTGAATGAGTGAATGCGTGAATGTGTCAGGTTGGACCACGCATTCACGCATCGACGCATCAACGCATTCACGGCTTTTAACGGAGGAATTCGTCCATCAGAATGACGGGATCACGGTCGAGCACTTGCCGCGCGGCTGGGGAAATCTTATAGCGCCCATCGGCGACCACCAGGATGTTGTCGCCAGCCAACTGCTGCAGCTGGTCTTCCTTGAAATCCTCATGCAGAAAGAGCATCTCTTTCAGGCCTTCAAAGGAGGCGCCCTGCGGATGGTCGCGATAGAGGAAGGCCAGAATTTCCCGCAGCCGCACATCCTGCGCGGCGGCGGCCAACTGCTGGCGGACCGCAACGTCCATGCTTAAGGTTTCGACGACCCCTTCATGGCGTCTTGGAAGGCGCGGACGGCCTCGCCCAACCCGCGGGCTACCTCGGGCAGCCGCTTCGGCCCAATCACGAGCAGCGCGATGATCCCGATCACCACGATCTCTGAAAGACCTAGATTACCCATCAAGAGCGATCCTCTAGCAAACAGCACACAGCAGACAGCACACAGCAAGAACTGTCAGTCAGCCACGTTCTCAACTGTCTGCTGTATGCTGATTGCTGACTGCTAAACAAGCGGTTTGCCGACATCGCGAAAATCGCCGTCCAATTGATCTAGCGTCAAGGCCAGCTTGAGGCCGTCGTGCGACGTCACCGACAGCACATAGCCCCCCGACACCGCGTCGCAGGCCAGCAGCGACAGGCGGCCGGGTGACCCGTCATCCAGCCGCTGCACGCTGGCCTCGCGGATCTGGCCGAGTGCAAGACGGCTCTTGACTTGCGGCACCTGCCTCCCGAACCCGAATCCGCCCCGTCCGGCCGGTTGAAGCTCCGGGCAGGCCCGCGTCAACTCCAGTTCAAGGCGCAGCCGCCCCCCGCCGGGTGACAGTTTCACCTGATCGAGGCTAGCCCCCTGCAGCAGCTCGCTCAAATCCTTGATGTCCCCAAGCACCGTGATTGTCCGTTGCATCTGGTATCTGTCGCGCCCTTATGGCTGTGTGCTGTGTGCTGATTGCTGTGTGCTACCGCTGGTCACCACGTAATCTTTCAGCGCTTGGTATAACGTAGGACCAATGCCGGGCACGCGGGTCAACTCCTCCGGCGACGCAAACGGCCCATGGGCGCTTCGGTCGGCGACGATGCGCGCCGCCAGCGCCGGCCCCACCCCTGGAAGGCGCTCCAATTCTGCTACATCCGACGTGTTCACGTCAACTTGGCGTGCCGCCTGAAGGCGCGCATCCCAAGCCGACACCGGCAGCGGCATGGCCGAAGCCTCAACGACCCGCAGCGGCGGCCGCTGAGACTGCAGCCACCGCAGCCCCAAGCCGACCAGCAACAGCGCGCCGACTACCGTCAACGCTCCCCGCTCACTTTCCGTTAACCACATATCTTCCCCCACTGTGGGCTGAGGACTGTGTGCTGACGGCTCCGATCAAATCACAATATTGACGAGCCGTTTCGGCACGACAATAAATTGCTTGATCGGTTGGCCGTCGATGAATTTCTTCACCTGCGCATCCGCCAGCACCAGCTCGCGCAGCTGGCGCTCGCTGGCCTGCGACGGGACGGTGATGCGGGAGCGGACCTTGCCGTTAACCTGCACCACCATCTGCACCTCCGACTGCTCCAGGGCCGCCAGGTCAAAGGCCGGCCAGGGATGGCGCGTCAGGCTCTCCTGATGGCCCAGGCGCTCCCAGAGCTCCTCGCCCAGATGCGGCGCAAACGGCGCCAATAACAACACCAGCGTTTCGAATGCCAAACGCAACGAATGTCGGGGGACGGGGG
>JACQRD010000073.1 GCA_016206675.1 Candidatus Omnitrophota bacterium | reverse complement strand
GAACCATTGATGAGTGTTCGAGTTCCTGTGACACGAACGCTCTCTATGTTGATTTTCCCATCCGCCGATTGGAGTGAGAGGATCGGGATAGGCGCATCAAACTGCAACGGAGCTGTCTGCTCAGCGTTACGAAACTCTTTCAGCACCGCGCTCCTGACGCTTCCGGTGGTCGCTCCGATCTCAAGTCGAAGCGTTCCAGACTCCACCGTCACCGTAGGTTCCTCAAGCGTGGGCAGCACGGCGTCAATCTTCGCTGGCATCAGCAGCGTCGGCGAGGCCGCCGGGATTTGCGCGATCTGTTGCGCTGCGCGCTGCTTGGTGGTGCGCATCAGCGCCTGGGAATAGAGACTCACGCAAAGGATTGAAAGAATGGAGGCAAGCAGCACGCGCCGTTCCGTCATCCCACCACCTGGTTGCGTCCCGCCGCACGGCGGGACTTGCGGCGTCTGCCGCGATCGCGGCACGTGGTACGCGGCATGGTTGTGGACGTGCTGCGACAACCGGGTGGTGGGATCATCGAACCGGGTCAAAACCTCCGGCGCAGAAGGGATGGCAACGGAGCAGCCGGAGCACGGTAAGCCATAAACCTTTTCTAACTCCTTTTCTAGCAATGGCTTGTATTGCATACGATGAGCAACTTGGTAGAAATCGACATGAACGGCCGAGAACGATTGATGCGCTGTGCTGGTACAATCGGACCGCGCCAATGATGGCACGGACGGCTAGAGAAGTTTTGCCCGACGGCATAGTTGCGCTGCTTCGGATTCCAACTGCTGAGTCGTGGCGACTCCCTTGGGAGGATGGAGCACAAAAATCATGTCAACTTGTTGTCGTACTTGAGGTTGCATCGACATTAGCGCTGCCCGCAGCTGCCGCTTCAGGCGGTTGCGCACCACCGCTCCTTTCATGCCGCGCCGTGTCCGGATGCCCACGCGCACGCCACGCTCTCCGCTGGGCAGCCACCCGAGCGACAAGCAAGGGCTGTGGAGCCAGCGACCGCGCTGATGAACGGCGAGAAATCTACGGGAGCTTTTAAGCGTGACCACCGAGAAATCGCGGGGCCGTCGGCCGGCGAGCGGATTACGCCGGGATGAGTTCCCAGCGGCCTTTTCGTCGACGACGGCTGAGCGTGCGGCGCCCGCTGCGTGAGCTCTGCCGGGCCCGAAATCCGTGCACGCGCTTGCCCTTGATGTTGGACCTCGTGCGCAGGTGTTTTTTCATCCCACCACCTATTTGGTTTTGCCAAAGGCAAAACTCGTCGCTGGCGTTACGCGGCCAAATCCCGCCACCTGCCAGCGACCGGCCGGCGGCCGGCAAATAGGTGGTGGGATCATCGTGGGCGCATTATACGAACACCGTCGGGCGAGATCAAGGAGAAATCGCTTGAGCCGCGTTCGCTTGACTGCTATAATCCGACTCTCTGTACCACCTGTGTAAAACATGTGGAAACTGTGCAAAACTCCCCTTTTGATTGGTCGGACGTCAAGACCGCTCTGAAATCCCGCCTTGGATCCGAGGTGGTCAGCCGATGGCTGGAGCCGCTTTCCATCGCCTCGGTGTCCGATCAGGTCGTGGTGCTCGAAGCCCCCAACGCCTTCTTGCGGGATTGGGTGGCCTCGCATTACCTTGAGGTCATCAAGGCGCTCGCAGGGGGACGGCAGCTGCAGTTCGTCACCGCAACGGCCCCCAGCGCCGCCGCGGTTGTCTCCGATGTCGTCGCCGGGCTTCGCACAACGCTGGCGGCGCGCCCTGAGCCGGCGGCGCGCCCGACGGAGGCGTGGGAGCAAGGGCTGAACCTGAACTTCACGTTCGACCGGTTTGTCGTCGGCCCCAGCAACCGCTTCGCGCACGCCGCGTCGATGGCTGTCACCGAATCGCCCGCGAAAGCCTATAACCCGCTCTTTATCTACGGGGGCGTGGGGCTGGGCAAAACCCACCTGATGCAGGCGATCGGGCAGGCGGTCCTGCAGCGCTGGCCGGCGCGCCGCGTGGTCTATATTTCGAGCGAGCGCTTCACCAACGAGCTCATCTCCGCCATCCAAAACAAGACGACGGCCAAGTTCCGCGACCGCTACCGCACGGTGGACGTGCTGCTGATCGATGACATCCATTTCATCGCGGAGAAGGAGGCCACGCAGGAAGAGTTCTTTCACACCTTCAACACGCTCTACGACGCGCACAAGCAGATCGTCCTCTCGAGCGACCGCTCGCCCAAAGAGATCGCCGGACTCGAGGAGCGCCTGGTCTCGCGGTTCGAGTGGGGGCTGGTGACCGACATCCAGTCGCCGGATTTGGAAACGCGCATCGCCATCCTCCGCAAGAAGGCGGAGGAGGGAAGGCTGGAGATCCCCCAGGCCGTCACCACCTTCATCGCCCAGCAGGTGACCGCGAACATTCGGGAGCTGGAGGGCGCGCTGATCCGGGTCGTGGCGTACTGCAACCTGTTCAATGAGCCGCTGACCCCCGCCGTCGCCCAGCAGGTGCTCAAGGACATGGTGCGGGAGGTCAGCGCTCGGGTTACGCTGGCGGACATCCAGCGGCGGGTGGCCGACTACTTTCAGTTGAACATGGACGAGATCCGCGGGGCAAGACGGCAGCGGTCGATCCTCTACCCGAGGCAGATCGCGATGTTCCTCTGCCGGCGCCTGACCGAAGCCTCGCTGCCGGAGATTGGGCAGGCGTTCGGAGGAAGGGATCACACCACGGTTTTGCACGCGGTTGAAAAAATCGAGCGGGAAATCACACAGGATGTCCACAAGAAGCAGGTAGTGGATCACTTGAACCAGCTCGTCTTAACTACACCCAATATCCACAAATCCACACCTTAACGAGTACGACTACGGCGGTTTTTTTAAAGAAAGAAAGTCTTTAGTATGGCGGCGCATGCTGTGTAACCTGTGGATCCTCTGATGAGACTCACCATCCCCCAACCCCAGTTTCTCAAAAACCTGCAGATGGTTGAACATGTGGTCAATGAGCGCAGCACGCTGCCCATTCTCGCCAATGTGCTCCTAGAGACCGCGAACAACGAGCTGCTGCTGACGGCAACGGATTTAGATGTCGGAATCCAATGCCGGTTCCCACTCTCTCCGCCGACTGAACAAGGCGCTGTGGCGCTGCCGGCGAGGAAGCTGACGACGATCGTTCGTGAGCTGCCAGAAGACCTCGTCACGCTTGAAGCCAAGAAGAACCATACGGCAACGCTGAATTGCGGGACGAGCAGCTTCCGCATCCCCGGTCTTCCCGCGGAGGATTTTCCGGTCTTGCCGCCGACGGATGGAGGGGAGGGCGTGCGCATCCCGCAGGCAGCGCTGAAGGCGCTGGTGGCGCAGACCGCCTACGCCATGTCGATGGAAGAGACGCGGTTTATCCTCAACGGCGCGCTGCTGGCGGCGCAGAAGAACACCCTAACGATGGTGGCGACTGATGGCCGGCGTCTGGCGGTGGCGACCGCGGCGGCGACGAGCGTCGGCAAGCAGCCACTCGAGGCGGTCATTCCCTCAAAGACAGTGCGCGAGCTCGGGCGGCTGCTGCAAGAGGAGACGGACGAGCTAGCACTCGTTCCGCTGAAGGACAACCAGCTCACGTTCCGTTTTGGGCAGACCACTATCGTGACGCGCCTGATCGAAGGGCAGTTTCCCTCGTACGAAAAAGTCATCCCGCCCCCCTCGAAGAACACCATGACCTGCCAGCGGCAGCAGCTGACGAACGCCATCCGGCGCGCCAGCCTGATGACGACAGCGACCTCCCAAGCCGTGGTCTTCGAGCTGGGACGCGGGCGCCTCATCGTGTCCAAGGAGTCGGCGGAGCTGGGCAGCGCGCGCGAAGAGCTGGAGGCCGAGTACGCGGGGGAGGCGATGACGGTCGCGTTCAATCCGGAGTTCTGGCTGGATGTGCTGAAGGTGCTGGAGACGGAGCAGGTGACAATCGAGCTCTCCGGTCCGGACCGGCCGGCGGTCATCCGGCAGCCGAGTTTGACGTACCTTGTGCTGCCCATGAAAGTCGCGTAGGCATGGAGCGCCCGCGACGGCATCGCGCGGAGCAAGCAGCGCCGATCGACGCCATAATCCGCGGGGTACTGGGCAAGGCCCGGCACCAGCACGCCGCACTGATGGATATCCAACAGGCGTGGCCCTCGATCGTCGGGCGCGAGCTGGCACGACACACCCAGCCGGTGAGCGTGCGCCGAGGGCGGCTGACCGTTCACGCGGAGCAGCCGGGGGACAGCTTCGCGCTGAGCTACCAGCGCGCCCAGGCGCTGGACCGCGTGCGCGAGTTGACCAGCGGTGCGGTTACCGAATTGGTGATCCGCCCCGGCGCGGTGAAGCGGTGATCCCACCACCTGCCGGCTGGCCGAAGGCCGGTCGCTGCCACCACGCAACGATCCTCGAAGCAGCGACCGCTTCGCCTTCAATTGACTCTGGCGCGCTGGGCGGCGAAGCCCAACAGGTGGTGGGATGATGGCCTATCTGATCGACCGGCAGCGGGCCATGCGGCTCTCGGAGGTAGTGGCAGTGCGCAGCCTCCGCCGGGGGCGCTCCCGCAGCCAAGTCATCTTCAGGGACAACAGCCTGCTCTGGACGCTCACACGGCCCCGCACGCTGCTGCAGTGCGACGCGCAAGACCCCGCGCAGGGGGTGCGGATGGTGGTGTCATGACGCGAGGCAAGACAACCGACTCGAAACCCGCGGCAGCCGCCGGCTCGTACGACGCCAGCGCGATTACGGTGCTGGAGGGGCTGGAGGCGGTGCGCCGGCGCCCCGCGATGTACATCGGGGACACCAGCACGCGCGGGCTGCACCATCTCGTCGAGGAGGTGGTGGACAACTCCATCGACGAGGCGATGGCGGGTTTTGCCAAGCGCGTCGAGGTCGTCATCCACCAAGACAACTCGGTCATGGTGGTCGATGACGGGCGCGGGATTCCGGTGGATACGCACAAGACGGAGAAGAGGTCCGCGCTAGAAGTCGTGCTGACGAAGCTGCACGCGGGCGGGAAGTTCGACAGCAAGACCTACAAGGTGGCCGGCGGATTGCACGGCGTGGGCGTCTCGGAGGTCAACGGCCACTCCGAGTGGCTGGAGGCCGAGGTGCGCCGCGACGGCAAGATGTACCGGCAGCGCTACCAGCGGGGCAAGCCCGCCTCCGGCGTGACCGTCGTGGGCAAGGCCAGCGGCACCGGCACGCGGATCACCTTCAAAGCCGACAAGGAGATCTTCAAGGCGGGCCTCGCCTACAGCTTCGAGACGCTCTCCAACCGCATGCGGGAGCTGGCCTTCCTCAATAAGGGGCTGGCGATCACGCTGAAGGACGAGCGCAGCGGCAAGGAAGCGAAGTTCCAGTTCGACGGCGGCATCAAGGAATTCGTCGCCCACCTGAACAAGAACAAGACCGCGCTGCACAACCCGATCTACTTCGAGGATCAGCGCGAGCACGTCACCGTCGAGATCGCGCTGCAGTACAACGACGGCTACGCGGAGAACCTCTTCGCCTTCGCCAACAACATCAATACCGTTGACGGGGGCACCCACCTGTCGGGCTTCAAGTCGGCGCTGACGCGCACCATCAACACCTACTGCAAGAGCAAGAATCTCTTTAAGGGCGACGATCTGAAGATCGAAAGCGAGGATGCCCGCGCGGGCTTAACCGCCGTGGTCAGCGTGAAGGTGCCGCAGCCCCAGTTTGAGGGGCAGACCAAGGCGAAGCTGGGCAGCCCCGAGGTGGAGGGCATTGTCGCCTCCGTCTGCAACGAGAAGCTCTCGGCCTTCTTCGAGGAGCATCCCTCCGTCGCCGGCAAGATCGCGGATAAGTGCTTAATCGAGGCGCGCGCCCGCGAGCGCGCCCGGCATGAGCGGGAGCTGGTGCGCCGCAAGGGGCTGCTGGAGTCGAGCGCCTTGCCCGGCAAGCTGGCCGACTGCTCCGAGCGCGACGCCGCGCTGTGCGAGCTCTACGTCGTGGAGGGCGATTCAGCCGGCGGCTGCTTCTCCGGCGAGACGAAAGTGGCGTTGGCTGACGGGCGCGGTCTCTCGTTTCTTGAGTTGGTCGAAGAGGCGGCGCAAGGCAAGGAACACTTCTGCTACACGATCATGCCCGACGGCTGCGTCGGGATTGAGCGAATTCTGCATCCGCGGAAGACCAGGACCTCGACGAAGGTTGTTGAGGTTCGGTTGGACAATGGCGAGCGCGTCGTCTGTACGCCTGACCACCAGTTCATGTTGCGAGACGGAACATTCAAGCGGG
>JACQRD010000071.1 GCA_016206675.1 Candidatus Omnitrophota bacterium | reverse complement strand
GCTCTGGTCCAAGGACGGCGGCGATCCGTGGTGGGCGGTGGAGACGATTATCGAGGAGCGTCAAATCAAGGCGCTGATCCCGAAGCTCAAAGAGGCCGGGGCGCAGGACATCATTGAGTACCCGCTCAATAAGGTCATCTACTAGCCGGTGGCTGATCGGCGCTGCCGCGCTGTGGGCGGCGGGCTGCGCCTCGGCGGGCATGGCGCGCGCCCCCCGCGGCGCGGGGCAGAGCGCCTACGTGGCGTATCTGCGCGGCCTGATGCTGGAGCGCTCGGGCCAGCTGAGTGCTGCGCAGCGGGAGTACCAGGCGGCGCTGGCGCGCGATCGCGAATCGCCGCTGCTGCACGTGCGCCTGGGCGGCGTCTACCTGAGGATGGGAGACGCGCCACGCGCCCTCCAGGCGTTTGACAAAGCGCTGGCGTTAGATCCCCACCAGCCGGAAGCGCTGCGATGGATTGCCATGCTCTACGCCTCTGAAGGCGAGCTGGAGAAAGCCATCGGCGCGTACGAGCGGCTCATCGCGAAGGAGACGGAGTACACCGCGATGAGCACGTTGGCAGATCTCTACGTGCTGCAAGGCGAGCTGCCCAAAGCGGTCGCACTCTACCAGCGCCTCATCAGCGAGTTCGGCTCCTCCAGCCAGCTGCACTTCAACCTGGGCATTCTGCACGGGCGGCTGGGCCACTACCGCGACTCCATCGAGGAGCTCTCGCGCGCGTTTGAGCGCTCGACGGATTCGGTTGAAGTGCGCGTCGCCTTGGGGTTGACCTACGAGCTCGACGGGCAGTTCGACCAGGCCGCCGCGTGTTACGAAGACGCGATGAGGCTCGAGCCGTTCACTGCGCGGCTCCACCACCATGCGGCGCGAGCCCTGATGAGTGCGAAGCGCTACGCGGAGTCATCGGCCACCTATCAGGCCATCTTGGATCTCTCGCCGCGCAACGTCGAGGCGATGATGGGGCTGGTGCGCGTCTGGCTGGCCCAGAACCGCTTCGACGACGCGACGCGGTTTCTCGGTAAGAAGCTCGACGAGCTGGGCCATCCGCCGGAATTGTACGTGGCCCTCGGCATCGTCTACCGCGAGGCCAAGCAGGCGCAGGAGGCGATGCGCGCGTTCCAGCGGGCGATCGACCTCAAGGACGATTACGCCCAGGCGCACTTTTATCTCGCCGCCCAGCTGGATCAGCTGGGCCGCCGGGATCTGGCCCGCGTGAGCCTGCGGCGGACGCTGGCGATCGACGCCAACCATCCGGATGCGATGAACTACCTCGGGTATCTGGATGCCGAGGCCGGCGTGAACCTGGAAGAGGCCAAGCGCCTGATTGAGCGCGCGCTGCAGCTCGATCCGGACAACGGCGCCTACGTCGACAGCCTCGGGTGGGTGTATTACAAGATGGGCCGGCTCGATGAAGCCATCGCCCACTTGGAGCGAGCCAGCCGCCTGTTAGACAGCGATCCCGTGATCTTCGACCATCTGGGGGATGCACATCTCAGGCGCAACGAGGTGGAGCAGGCGATCGCCAGTTGGCGGCGCGCGCTGGAGCTCAATCCGCAGTTGCGTGCCGTCCAAGGCAAGATGGACAAGGCCCTTTTAGAACAGCACACAGCAAACAGCACACAGTAGAAGAGGTCCGTGATGGGGACAACCCCTGATCTGGCAGCGCTGAAGAAGCTGGCGGTGGAGCTGCGGCGCACGATCCTGCAGACGATCGCCGCGGCCGGCAGCGGGCATCCCGGCGGCTCGCTGTCGATGGTGGAGCTGTTGGTCGGCCTCTACTGGTACAAGCTGCGCCACGATCCGAAGCGGCCCACCTGGCCGCAGCGCGACCTGTTCCTGCTCTCCAAAGGCCACGGCTGTCCGGCGCTCTACACGGTGCTGGCCTATCAAGGCTATTTTCCGAAGGAGGAATTGCAGACACTGCGCAAGTACCCCACCCGGCTGCAGGGCCATCCGGAGCGCTGGTGCGTGCCGGGTGTTGAGATCGCCGCCGGCTCGTTGGGGCAGGGGCTGTCGATGGCCAACGGTATCGCGCTGGCCGACCGCCTCGATGGCCGCACGCGCCGCATCTTCTGCTTGCTGGGCGACGGGGAAGTGCAGGAAGGCCAGGTCTGGGAGGCCGCGATGACCGCCCACCACCACCGGCTCGATGCGGTGTGCGCGATCATCGATGCGAATCAGCTGCAGCAAAACGGCCCGGTGAAAACCCTCAAGGACATCGAGCCGCTGCCGGAAAAGTGGCGGGCGTTCGGCTGGCACACGATTGAAATCGATGGCCACGACATCGGCCAGGTGATCAAGGCGTACGATGAGGCCGCCACGATCAAGGGCAAACCGCAGGTGGTGGTGGCGCGGACGGTCAAAGGCAAGGGCGTCTCCTTCATGGAATTGAATCCGGCCTGGCACGGCGTGGCCCCGAAGCCGGATGAACTGGACAAAGCGCTAAAAGAGCTGGACGCGGCGAAATATTAATGCAACACACGATAGTTTCAAGTTCCAAGTTTCAGGTTTCAAGAAAAGACCGATCCCTTGAAACTTGGAACCTGAAACTTAAAACCTGAGATAGGGTTTTCGATGGAGAATAAACCGACGCGGGACGGATTCGGCGAAGGCTTGTTGGAGCTTGGCAACACCAACCCCGAGGTGGTGGCCCTCTCCGGCGATCTCGAGGACTCGGCGCGGGCGATCTGGTTCAAGAAGGAGTACCCGCACCGGTTCTTTTCCGTAGGC
>JACQRD010000076.1 GCA_016206675.1 Candidatus Omnitrophota bacterium | reverse complement strand
GGCGCTGGCCGAGTAGACCGCCACCGTGCCGACGCCCAACAAGGCGACGATGATCAGCAGCAGCAGCTGGCGCAGGTGCTTCGGCCTCATCCCACCACCGGCCGCGGTCCGCCGATGGCTGACCGGAATTGCTCCCATGGTGCGTAGGAATCGCCAGGCAATTCGAGGCATCGCCTCAATGATCCTGTTCGCATCGGAGCGATGCCGGCGGCAGGTGGTGGGATCATCCCACCACCGGCCGCGGTCCGCCGATGGCGGACCGGAATTGCTCCCATGGTGCGTAGGAATCGCCAGGCAATTCGAGGCATCGCCTCAATGATCCTGTTCGCATCGGAGCGATGCCGGCGGCAGGTGGTGGGATCATAACGCGCGGATGAGCGCCTTAAACGCCCGTCCCCGATCCTCGAAATCCCTGAACATGTCGAAGCTGGCACACGCGGGCGAAAAGAGCACCGTCGTGCCCGGCCCCGACAGCTCCGACGCCGCGGCCACCGCCGCCTCCAGCGTGTGGCACTCGCGCACCGTCGGGGAGCCGTTGAACAGCGCGCGCAACCGGTTGCGGGACTCTCCGATGAGGACGACGCCTTTCACCTGCGGTTGGTGCAGCGGCTCAGCCAGCGCGGCGAAATCCAATCCCTTGTCGCGCCCGCCCATGATCACCACCACCGGCCCGGCGGTGCGGCGCAGCGCGTAGAGCAGGCTGTCGGGCGTGGTGGACTTCGAGTCGTTCACGAAATGAATGCCCTCGACGGTGGCCACCGATTCCATCCGGTGCTCCAGGCCGCGGAAGGAGCGGATCACTTGCCAGGCCAGCGGGTCGGCAATCCCCAACAAGCGGCTGATCTGCAGCACCGCCTGCAGATTCTCGGTCAGCGCCGCCCGCGTTTCGGCGGCCAGGCGCAGCCGGGGAGGATTCGAGCGGTTGTCGCCGAACCAAGCGCAGCGCGCCGACAGGCCCCCGGCCAGCTGGACGATGCGCGCATCGCACGCGTTGAGCACCGCCCAATCGTCGGCGGTCTGCGCCTGAAACAGCCGCGCCTTCGCCGCCACGTACGCGGCCTGGTCGCGGTGCCGGTCCAAATGATTCGTCCCAAGATTCAGCAGCACGCCGATGGCCGGGTGGAACCGCTCGCAGTGCAGCAACTGGAAGGAGCTGACCTCCACCACCGCCGTCGACTCCGATGTGAGACGGGACAGTACGGAGGCAAAGGGCGTGCCGATATTCCCGCAGGCCACCGCCGGCCGTCCGGCCGCGTTGAGGATCTCGGCGATCAGCGTCACCACCGTGCTCTTGCCGTTGGTGCCGGTGACGGCGACGATGGGCGAAGGGCAAAAATCGTACGCCAACTCGATCTCGCTGAGGACGGGAATGCCCGCGTCGCGGGCCCAAGCCACCGGCCCCGTGGATTCCGGCACCCCCGGGCTGACGATCACCGCCTCGGCGCCCTCCAGGCAGCGCGGCGTATGCCATCCTGTCTCAACCGCCGCAACGCCAAGGGCGGCCAGCCGCTGCCGTTCCATGCTGAGCGCCTCGGACGGCCGCGTATCGGTGACCGCCACTTCGCAGCCAACCCGGCGCAGCCATTCCACCGCCGCCAGGCCGCTGCGGCCGAGGCCCACGACGGTCACGCGGCGCCCGCGCCACGAGCGGCCGAAGGCGTCGATGCCAGCCTCAACAGGTGCCGCCCCCATCATCACTGCCTTGCCGTGAGTCCGGCCATGGCCAACAGGATGCCGACGATCCAAAACCGCACGATGAGCTTCGGCTCGCTGATGCCGCCGAGATGGAAGTGGTGATGGATAGGGGCGACGCGGAAGATGCGCTGCTGGTGGCGCCATTTATAGGAGGCCACCTGCAGCATGACGGAGAGCGCTTCGATCACGAAGACGCCGCCGATGAGCGCCAGCCACAAGGCCGTTCGGGAAAACACGCTCACCGCAGCCAGCGCGCAGCCCAAGCCGAGGGCCCCGACGTCGCCGAGATAGACCGAGGCGGGAAAGCTGTTGAACCACAAAAACCCCACGCAGGCGCCGGAGAGCGCAGCGCACCAGGCCGCGATCGCCCGGGGAGTCGCGCCATCGCTGAGCGCCCACAGCCCCACGGCCGCAAGCGCGATGGCCACGCACCCGGCCGCCAATCCGTCCATGCCATCGGTCAGATTGACCGCATGCGCGCAGCCTGCGACCACGAACATGGCCAGCGGGATCCACCCCCAGCCTACATCGAGGCTGCGGGAGAGCCACGGCAGCTCCAACGCGCGCTCGTGCGCCGGTTTGACCCACATCGCATAGCCGAGGCCAGCACCCACCGCCATCGCCGTCAGCAGCTTCGGCGCGGCGCGCAGGCCCAGCGCGTTCTGCCCGCGGAACTTCAAGACGTCGTCGAGCAACCCGACCGCCCCCACGCCAAGGATGGCCGCCAGCACCCACCATCCATCCATGTGGCGCAGCCCGCCCCCGGCCGCAGCGACGGCGGCTCCCACCCCGAGCACAAAGAGCCCTCCCATGGTCGGCGTGCGCGGCTTGGCTTCTTGGCGGGCCAGCAGCGGCGGGCAGTCTTCGTACCTAACCGGTGCTACGACCTGCCAGCGGGAGAGTTGGCGGATGGCCGCGCGCCCGACAGCCAGAGACGCCCCCGCGCCGACTAAGAACACGAGGGCGGCGTCAGCGAGCGATTGCGCCATCCACACCCCGGTACCGCTCGAGCAGAAAAGCCGTGACGCGTTCAAGATTGAGCTTGCGGGAGCCCTTCACCAACAATCCATCACCCTCTTGCAGCCGCGAGGGCAGCGCTTCAATCAATTCGTTGACCGTCCGATACGTGGCCACGCCGTCCGGGCGGATCTCGCGCACTCCCCGTGCTACCGCGTCCGCATACTCCCCCACCGCGAGGACCGAATCGATCCCCAGCTGCGTGGCCATCCGCCCGATCGCCTGGTGGGCCGAGGGCGCATAGGTGCCCAGCTCCAGCATGTCGCCCACAATCGCCACATGGCGGCGGACCTCCAGCGCCCGCAACGTTTCCAGCGCGCGCGCAAAGGAGAGCGGATTGGCGTTGTAGCAGTCGTTGAGGATCGTCAGCTTCTCGCAGCGCACCACTTCCGACCGCAGCGGCACCGGCACGAAGCTCCGCAGCCGCTCACGGATCAACGACAGCGGAACACCGTACGCCCAGGCGCAGGTGATGGCGGCCAGGGCGTTCTCGACGTTGTGCGAGCCGACGATCGGCAGCTGCCACTGGCTGACATGGTCCCGCAGGCGAAACGCCATCCCCGCCGCGCCGCGCTGCAGATCGAGCGCTTGGATGTCGCAGCGGTCGGTGGTGCCGAAGGTGGCGATGCGCGCCCCCTCCTCCACATGGCGCGGAGCTTCCAGGCAAACGTCGAGCTGGTCGCCCGGCAGCACCGCCGTGCCGTCGGCGGTCAACGCCTCCAGCAGTGAAATCTTCTCTTGGAGCACGCCCATCAGCGAGCCGAGAAATTCCAAATGCACCGGGCCGACGTTCGTGATCACCGCCATGTCGGGTTCGGCGATCGATGCGAGGTAGGCGATTTCTCCCGGGTGGTTCGAGCCGAGCTCCACCACCGCCACGCGATGGTCTTCCGCCAGGCGCAGCAGTGTCAGTGGCACGCCGATGTGGTTGTTCTGCGTGCCGAACGTCTTGAGCACCGTGTGGGGCTGCCCGATGACGTGGGCGATCAGCTCTTTGGTGGTCGTCTTGCCGCAGGAGCCGGTCACGGCGATGACCGGACGGTTCAGCCGGCGCCGGTGGTAGCGCGCCAGGTCTCCTAGCGCTTCCGTCGTGTCCTTCACCAGGATCGTCGGCAACGACCGCGCCCCGTTGGTGAGCACCGACTCGCGGGAGACGATCAGGCAGGAGGCTCCCTCATGGGCGGCTTCGTCAAGAAAGTCATGGCCGTCAAGCCGCCGGCCTTGGATGGCGACGAACGCCTCGCCGAGTGCCAGTTTGCGGGAATCGATGGAGATGCCGGCCACGGCGTCGGCCGGCGAGCCGCGCAGCCGTTTGCCTTCCGTCGCCTCCAGCAGCTCGCCGACGGTCCACATCAGGCCACCGCCACCTGGTGCCGCGCGCCGGCCCAGCGCTCCACCACCTCACGGTCGGAAAACGGCACGGAGATATGGTCGAAGACCTGGTACGCTTCGTGGCCCTTGCCGGCGATGAGCACCGTGTCATCCCGGTGGGCTACCGACAGCGCCGAGACGATCGCCTGCTCCCGATCCGGGATCACATCGAAGGCCTTGAAGCCCTCGTGAAATCCCCGCTTGATCTGATGGATGATGTCTATCGGCTCTTCGGTGCGGGGGTTATCCGAGGTGAGGATCACGTAGTCCGCCAAGAGGCTCGCCATCTTGCCCATCACGGGCCGCTTGGTCTGATCGCGATCGCCGCCGCAGCCGAAGACGACGATCACGCGCCCGCGGCTGAGCTCCCGCAGCGAGAGCAGCACCAGCCGCAGCGCATCCGCCGTGTGCGCGTAATCGATGACGATCTGCAGGCCGGCGTCATTGGGCACGCGCTCCAGCCGGCCCGGCACGGTGTCAACCGCCGCCAATCCGTCGTGGATCGCCATCGGCTTCACGCCGAGTGCCAGCAGCACGGCGGAAGCCTGCGCGATGTTCCAGACGTTATGCCGACCCAGCAGCGGTGTGGTCACCGGCACAACACCCCAGGGGCTCTCCAGAATGAACGACGTGCCCTCCCACGTGCAGGCCACATGCCGCATCGACACCTTCGCCGGCTGCTCCATGCCGACGCTCACGACGCGCCCGTGCGGCAAGGTGTGCGCCAGCACCTGGCCGTCCTCATCATCCGTGTTGATGACGGCCCAGCCGTCAGGACGCAGATAGTCGAAGAGGCGCCGCTTGGCGGCGGCGTAGGCGTCCCGCGTCTTGTGATAGTCCAAATGATCGGAGCCCAAGTTGGTGAAGATCGCCCCCTCGAATTCCAACCCCTCGATCCGGCCCTGGGCCAAGGCGTGGGAGGAGACTTCCATCGCGCACCACTTCAGCCCCTCGCCGACCATTTGAGCGAAGTAGCGCTGCAGCTCCAGCGGCCCCGGGGTGGTGTTGGTGGACGGCAGCGCGCGGCCGCCGATCTGATAGACGATGGTGCCAAGCATGCCGGCGCGCGCGCCGGCCGAGTCGAGGATGGCCTTGATGAGGTAGGTGGTGGTGGTTTTGCCGTTGGTGCCGGTGACCCCGATCAGCCGCAGCTTGCGCGAGGGGCGGCCGTAAAACCGCTGCGCCATGACCACCAGCGCCTGCCGGCTGTCCCGCACCACCACGCAGGGGGCGGGGCGGGAGATGGCGCTCGGAAGGCGCTGGGCCACCACGGCGCAGGCCCCGCGGCTGAGGGCTTCCTCGATGAAGGCGTGGCCGTCCGAGGTGGTGCCATCGATCGCTACGAAGACGTCGCCGGAACGGACATGCTTGGAGTGGCAGGCGATGCCGGCGACCGGAACGGCGGCAATGGGTTGCGCCGTCACACCGTGCAGAAGATCTCGAAGATTCATTCACAAATTCCCTATCTATTTACGGTATTTGGACGAAAACTGCAACAACTATTACGCAAGATGTTGCGCTTACTCTTCCCGCGCTCCACTACCTGTCGCCTCACCACAACCCCTCGTGGGCCCAAACCAGCAGGACCACATCAATCGTTCGCCAGACCCGGAAGCTGGGCGACCGTCGTCGGCTTGCTGGAGCGCTTAAGCCCCCAATAGCTGACGAGCCGCTCGACGACGCGCTTGAAGATCGGCGCGGACACCACCCCGCCGAAATACAGCGGACGCGGCTCATCAAGCGACACCACCATCACAAATCGAGGATCAGGCACCGGCCCAAAGCCGACGAAGGAGGCAACGAAACGGCTGTGGGAGTAGCGGCCGGTTGGCTCGAGCTTCTGAGCCGTCCCGGTTTTACCGGCCACCGTGAGGCCCTGGACATTCGCCAGCTGGCCGGTGCCTGACTCGACGACCTCCGTGAGCATGTGTTGGACGATCTCAACGGTTTCTTGGCTGATGACGCGCACGGGCTGGGCCGTTGGCGCCCCGTGAATGATGTGCGGCTGAACTCGCAGCCCCCCGTTGGCGATCACCGCCGTCATGACGGCGAGCTGGATCGGGGTGACGGCCACCTCTTGTCCGATGGGAATGATGTAGGGCGAGAGCTTCGACCATCGCGAGGGGGGATGCAGCATGCCGTTGATTTCTCCCGGCACGTCGATGCCGGTCTTGCGGCCGACGCCGAAGGCTTGGGCATACCGGTACAGCTCGTCGGGCTTCAGCCGCTGCGCGGCCTTGGCGGTGCCGATGTTCGACGAGAGCTTGATGACGTCGAAGAACGATAGCAGCCCATGCGGCCGATGGTCGTGCAAGATGTGGCGGCCGACGGTCGGATAAGCGGCGTTTTCGCAAAAAATCATCTCATCCGGCGTAATCCGCCGCTCCTCCAGGAGCGCCGCCGCCGTGATTATCTTGAAGGTGCTGCCGGGCTCGAAGAGATCGGTCACGGCGCGGTTGCGGCGCGCGTCGACAGGCTCCTGCACCGGCGCGTTCGGATCATACGCGGGGGCGTTGGCCATCGCCAGGATTTCGCCGGAGAACGGCTCCATGACGATGATCGAGCCGCCCTTGGCATGGTATTTCTTGACCCCCCGCGCCAACTCTTCTTCCGCCGCCTGCTGGACGATGCTGTCGATGGTCAACGTGACGTCATGGCCGTCGACGGGCTGCGCTTCTTCCGTCCAGGGGCCGACGAGCAGGCTGCCCTTCGCGTCGCGCAGTGTTGCGCGCCGCCCGGCGCGTCCCTGCAGTGTGCGGTTGAGCGAGAGTTCCAGCCCTTCCAAGCCGCGCTGGTCGATATCGACGAATCCGAGCACGTGGCTTGCCAGCCGTCCCTGAGGATAGAGCCGCTTAGGCTCTTCAAGCCACCCAATCCCTTCCTTGCGCAATGTGAGCAGCGCGGGGGTGACCGAGGGCTCGACCTGACGGGCGATCCACACGAATCCTTTGTCCTTCTCCAGCCGGCGGCGGATTGCGCCGGCATCCCGCCGCACCGTCTCGGCCAACTGGCTCGCCATCTGCTGCTTGGCGGTCACCTGGCGGGCGTTCGCATAGATGGAAGGGGCCATCACCGTCACCGCGAGCGGACGGCCGGTGCGATCCACCATCGCGCCGCGCCGCGCCGGCACCACGTGCACCGTGTGGTGTTGGGCGCTCGCCATCGCGGCCAGCCGGGGCGCGTCGAACAGCTGCAGCCACACGCACCGCGCCCAGAGCAGGCCCAACAGCCCCCACCCGATGACCAAGACGATGAGAATCCGATCATTCGTCGTCCCCGGATGGCGGCGCCGGCCATCAGTCCGTCGTATCGCGTCCATCCGCCAGCTGCACGGGGTCTGCCGTTGTTCCCTCTTGCGCAGCGACCGGATCCGCCGGCAACGGCGGCTGCGGCGACAGGGTGGACCATGCCACCAGCTTCAGCTGCCGGCTATTGGCCGCCTCCGACAGATGATCCGGCGACGTCAGATTCAGCACGCGCGCCTCAAGCCAGGAGACGTCGGTCGCCTCCTGATGGGCGCGCTCCACCCGCTCGCCGAGGGCGTAGCCCTGCAGCACCAGGGCGTTGCGCTGGACGGCTTTCAACATGCCGACGGCCACCAGCAGCCCGATCACCACCAATCCGCGCGTCACGTTGCAGGACATCGCTCGATGACCCGCAGCTTCGCCGACCGCGCGCGAGGATTGCGCTCCCGTTCGGCCTCGGAGGGCCGCACGGGCTTCTTCGTCAGGACACGCCACGCGCCGTTGCGTTGCCCTTGCAGGAAGGCCCGCTTGACAAGGCGATCCTCCAAGGAATGGAAGGTGATGATGACGGCGCGGCCTCCGGGCTTCAGGAGATCCGCGAGGCACGCGAGCAGCGCCTCCAGCGCCCCTAGTTCGTCGTTGACCGCCATGCGCAGCGCTTGAAACGTGCGGGTGGCGGGATGCAAGCGGCCGTAGCGGGCGGCGGGCGGCACGGATGAAGCGATGAGCGCCGCCAACTGGCGCGTCGTCGTGATGGGCGCGGCGATACGCTCGCGGCCGATGCGCTGGGCGATGCGGCGGGCGAAGCGCTCTTCCCCGAGCGAGCGGATCAGCTCCTCCAGCTCATCGACTGAGAGCGTGTTGACCAGCGTTTCGGCGCTGGCCGTCTCTGACTGATCCATCCGCATGTCGAGCGGGCCGTCCGACAGAAAACTGAACCCCCGCCCGGGATCATCCACCTGAAGGCTCGACATGCCCAGATCAAGGAGCACGCCGTCAACCGCTTCAAGACCGAGCTGCTGCAGCAGCTGCGGCAGCTCGCGGTAATTGCCGTGGAGCATCGACACCATTGAGCCGAAGTCGGCCAGGCGGGCGGCGGCGCGCTGCAGCGCGGTGTGGTCGCGGTCGATCGCAATGAGGCGTCCTTCGGGCAGCAGCCGGGGCGCGATGGCGATGGTATGGCCGCCGGTGCCGGCGGTCCCGTCCACGATCGCGGCACCGGGCCGCGGGGCCAGCCATGACAGCACCTCTTCGACCATCACCGGCTGGTGCCACCCGCCGGCATCGGATCGCGTCGGCATCGGCGGCATCAGCTCGACATCATCCCCCAGAAGCATGGCACGCCCTACTCCACCATCACGCGCTCGGCAATCTCTTCGAAGCTCTGCCGGGAGCTCTCATAGAAGGCCCGCCATTTCTCTTTGGCCCAAATCTCCATGCGGGTGGAGACCCCGACGACCATCACGTCTTGCTTGATCTCGGCGAAGTCCTTCAGGGATTTCGGCACCAGCAGCCGCCCCAGGCGGTCCACCGTGACTTCGGCCGCCCCGGAGAAGAAGAGGCGGTTGAACTTGCGGCCTTCCGCTTTCGTGAAGGGGATCTGCTTGAAGCGGGCTTCGGCCTGCCGCCACTCCCCTTCCGGGAAGAGGAACAGACACTGGTCCAAGCCGCGGGTCAGGAAGAGAGTTTTCACGTCGTGCTCGTGGAGGGCCTGCCGGAACTTCGCCGGCACGATAAGGCGGCCCTTGCGGTCGATGGTGTGCTCATATTCGCCGTAGAACATGGCGCCCCGCTAAGGTCGATGAAGCCGCTGGGCGTCTTGCACAGCGGCTTGGCATGCACCATCAACGAATGAGGTCCGGATGATTTACCACTTTCTTCCACTTTCAACCACAATGATGTGCAAACTATACCCTGCCCCCACCACCCTGTCAAGACAAAATCCATGAAATTTTACGCAAAAATAACTCGACTTCTCGATGTGAGGCAATGCGCCGCCGGACGCCTGGGTTGGTGGACCGGCGCGGGGGGCCTGCAGGGCCAGCGGCGGCGGGGCCGTCCGCTCGCTCCGGTGCGGGCTCCGGGCGCCCGGAGGGCGTCGACCCGGCCGGCCAACTCCTCGCCGGTTAGGCTCGTCGGACAGGCCGGCCGTGTC
>JACQRD010000069.1 GCA_016206675.1 Candidatus Omnitrophota bacterium | reverse complement strand
GTACGTCGGGCCGATGGCCAAGGCGGCGGTGGCGGCCGGCGCGGACGGGCTGATGATCGAGGTGCATCCGAATCCTGAAGTGGCCCTCTCGGATGGGCCGCAGTCGCTGCTGCCCAAGACCTTCGCGGAGCTCATGCGCGAGTTGAAGAGACTCGCGCCAGCCGTTAATCGTACGTTGTAGCATGCGGTGACATGTGACAAGTGACATGTCGAGCCTTCCTTCGCTAATGTTATTACGTGTCACGTGTCACCTGTTACTTGTCACTTCACATGGCTGTTTTTGATCGCATTACTATTGTTGGCCTGGGTCTAATTGGCGGGTCGCTGGGGATGGCGATCCGGCGCAAGGGCTTAGCCCGCGAGGTCGTGGGCTTCAGCCGCAAGCCGTCGACGCTGCGTGAGGCCAAGCGCCGCGGGGCGATCGACCAAGGGACGACGGATGCGCGCGCAGCGGTTGACGGCGCGGATCTGGTCGTGCTCGCCACGCCGGTGGACTTGATCGTGCCGTATGCCCGCCGGCTGGCGCGATCGATGAAGCCCGGCAGCATCCTCATGGATGTGGGCAGCACCAAGGCGAAGATCGTCGCGGCGTTGGATCGGGGGCTCAACCGGCAGGTGGCCTTTGTGGGTGCGCACCCGGTGGCCGGCTCGGAGCAGCGGGGGATTGCTGCGGCGGATGCCGCCTTGTTTGACGGCTCCGTGTGCATCCTGACCCCGACGGCGAAGACCCGGCCGGCCGCCCTGCGGGCCGCAACGCGGTTCTGGAGACGGCTGAACATGCGGGTGGTCATCATGAGCCCGGCGGCGCATGACCAGGCCCTGGCGGCGATGAGCCATCTGCCGCACGCGCTGGCGTTTTGCCTGGCTGGTGCGATCTCCGCCACGTCCTTACCGCAAACGCCGCGCAGCTTTCTGGACATGACCCGCATCGCCCAGAGCGATCCGGAGTTGTGGGATGATATTTTTCTCAGCAACCGCCGATCCATCCTCGCCGCCATGGACCGGTTTACGACCCACTGGCGTCGCCTGCGCGGAACACTTTCCCGCGGCGACCGCCGCGCCCTGCGCGCGGCCCTTGTCCGTGCGAATGCCCGACGTGATGCGCTCTCTTAGTCGTTCTCGCAAAGCTGCACGAAGTTCTGGGTTGGGGGTTGGGGGTTCTGGGCAAGTACCCACAACTCCGAACCCCGAACCCCGAACCAACCATCGGACTTCTCGGGCGCTAATCGTCACCATCGACGGCCCGGGCGGTGTGGGCAAGAGCACCGTCGCCAAACTACTCGCCCAGCGGCTTGGCATTCTCTATCTGGATACCGGAGCCACCTACCGGGCCTTGGCCTTCGCCGCCCGCCAGGCAGGCCTCAATCCTGTGACCGATGTCGAGCAGCTCACCTCGCTGGGCCGCCGTTTGCCTCTCGAATTGCAACCGCTCGCCAATGGTTCGCTCCAGGTGCTGCTGCACGGTCAGGATATTTCCGACGCCATCCGCACGGAGGGAATTTCCGAAGCGGCCGCCCAAGTGTCTCAACATGCCGACGTCCGCAAGGCGATGGTGGCGCTTCAGCGCCGGTTGGCGAACCGGCAAGGTGTCGTGGTGGAGGGGCGCGATACCGGATCAGTCGTGTTCCCGCGAGCACTCTACAAGTTTTTTCTCGATGCCAATCCGCGCGTGCGTGCGGCAAGGCGCCAGCAGGAACTGCAGAAGCGGTATGGCACGGGGATTTCCTTGGCCGAAGTGCGCGAACAGCTGGAATTTCGCGATGAGCTGGACCGCACGCGTCGTGTGGGGCCGCTGGTCAAACCCAAGGGGGCGATTGCGATTGACACCTCCCATCGCCGGGCCCCGCAGGTTGTGTCGCTGATGCTCCGCCACATTTGCAGCGCCCGGCGTTCACCAGCCCATCGCTGACGTGATCCCTCTCGCCTACGGCCTCACCAAGCTGCTCTGCTGGATCTTCTTCCGCGCCGGCTATGGCCTGCAGGTCAGCGGGCAGGAGCACGTGCCGCGCCGCGGGGCCTTCCTCGTAGCCTCCAACCATGTCAGCTTCCTCGATCCGGTCGTCATCGGCACGGCCTGTCCGCGCCGGCTGACCTTCCTGGCGCGCCATACGCTCTTCCGCCATCTGCTGCTGCGGCTCTGGCTGCAGGGGGTAGGCGCCGTGCCGCTCAACCGCGATGAGGCGGATCCCTCCGCCATCCGCTCGGCCATTGCCTGCCTGCGGCGGGGGCAGCCGGTGGCGCTGTTTCCCGAGGGCACGCGGCAGGAGTCCGGCCGCTTGGGCGCGGCGAAGCGGGGCCTGGGGTTGCTGGCGAAGCTCGGGCACGTCCCGGTGGTGCCGGCCTACGTGCGCGGCACCTATGAGGCGCTGCCGCGCAACACCACGCGGCTGCACCGCTCCAAGATTCGGGTTGCGTTCGGGCCGCCCGTTGCCTATACTAGCACCCCTGTGCCGCCTGACGCAGCGTCGGGTGACCCGACGGCGCGTGCTCAGGCGGAGGCGAAGACCTCGCACGCCGACCAGCAGCGGATCGCGGATGCCGTGACCGCCGCGTGGCGGCAGTTGGAGGCGCGCTTCGCGGCGTGAAAGGCGCCCGCACGGCACCGCACGCGGGTTACTCGCATGTTAACGCAGCAGATCCTCTAGGAGCCAACATGGTGACGGAAACGGGTGTGTCCGCAACCCTCTCGGAGCTCTACGCGCAGAGCCTGCGCGTGATCACCGAGGGGCAGATCGTCAAGGGCAAGATCATCGCCGTGACACCGCAGGACGTCGTGGTGGACATCGGCTTCAAGTCGGAAGGCGCCATCAACAAGCAGGAATTTCCCAACGCCGAGAGCCTGCAAGTCGGCGATGAGGTGGAAGTCTACGTGGAGAACGTCGAGGATGAGCAGGGCATGGTCATCCTCTCGAAGTACCAGGCCGACCGGCAGAAGGGCTGGGAGCGGATCGTCAACAACTTCAAGGAAGGCGACACGATCGATGGCCGCCCGACGCGCAAGGTCAAGGGCGGGTTGATGGTGGACATCGGCATCGAAGCCTTCATGCCCGCCTCGCTGGCGTCGATGAAAGGCTACGCCAACCTCGACAGCCTCATCAATCAGCAGCTGAAGTTCATCATCCTCAAGATCAGCCGCGCGCGCAAGAACATCGTCGTCTCGCACCGCGACTACCTCGTGCGCGAGAAGGACAACGTCCGCCGCACGCTCATCGAGTCGCTCACCGTCGGGGAGCGGCGCAGCGGCACCGTCAAGAACCTCACCGACTTCGGCGCCTTCATCGACCTCGGCGGCATCGACGGCCTGCTGCACATCGGCGACATCTCGTGGGGGCG
>JACQRD010000080.1 GCA_016206675.1 Candidatus Omnitrophota bacterium | reverse complement strand
GACGGATTCGGCGAAGGCTTGTTGGAGCTTGGCAACACCAACCCCGAGGTGGTGGCCCTCTCCGGCGATCTCGAGGACTCGGCGCGGGCGATCTGGTTCAAGAAGGCATACCCCGAACGGTTTTTCTCCGTCGGCATCGCCGAGCAGGACATGATCGGCACGGCCGCCGGGCTGGCGATCGCCGGCAAGATCCCCTTCGCCTGTTCCTTCTCGCAGTTCGTCACGGGCAAAACGCTCGAACAGCTGCGCCTGGCCGTCTGCTACCAGCAACTCAACGTCAAAATCGTCGGCTCGCACGGCGGCCTTTCCGTCGGCGCGGACGGGGCCACCGCGGAGGCGCTGGAAGAGTTCACCGTGCTGCGCTCGCTGCCGCACATGACGGTAGTGGTGCCGTGCGATGCGGTCGAAGCGAAAAAGGCGGCGATCGCCAGTGCGAGCTACCCCGGGCCGGTCTATCTGCGGCTGGGCCGCGCGCCGGTGCCGGCGATTACCAAGGAGTCCGATCCGTTTCACATCAGCCGGGCCAACGTGCTGCGCAGCGGGGATGACGTGGCGATCATCGCCTGCGGGGCCATGGTCAACCAGGCGCTGAAGGCCGCCGAGCTGCTCGCCAAGGAAGGCCTTCAGGCCCGCATCATCAATCTGCACACGCTCAAGCCCATCGACCGGCCGGTCATCATCTGCGCCGCGAAAGAGACCGGCGCGATCGTCACCGCCGAGGAGCACACGGTCATCGGCGGCCTCGGCGGGGCGGTCGCCGAGGTGGTGGTGCAGGAGTGCCCGGTGCCGATGCGCTTCGTGGGGGTGCAGGATCGCTTCGGCACCTCCGGCGATCCGGCGCAGCTGTTTCAGGCCTTCCATCTCATGCCCGACGACATCGCCAAGGCCGCCAAAGACGTCCTCCGCTTTAAGCAGCAAGCCGCCACCTAGCCGCCGCTCGGCGTGACGGATTGAGGCGGCAGTCCGCAGTTGCTGTGTGCTGATTGCTGAGTGCTGTGTGCTAACCCAGATGGCTTCTTCTCTGCGCGTGGCGGCGCCCGCCAAACTCAATCTCTATCTCCGTGTCGTCGGCAAGCGGCCGGACGGCTATCATGAGCTGGAGACGATCTTCGAGTGGATCGACCTCACCGACGAGCTGGTCCTCGAGCCGCGTCCCAGCGGCATCGAACTGACGTGCAGCGATCCCACGCTCTCCTGCGGGGAAGACAACCTCATCATGAAAGCCGCCCGCCTGCTGCAGCGCGCTGCAGGCAGCCGACCTGGTGCGGCCGTCCATCTGGCCAAGCGCATCCCCATTGCCGCCGGGCTGGGGGGAGGCTCCTCGGATGCCGCCACCGCCCTCCTCGGACTGAATGCGTTGTGGGAATTGAAGCTCGATCACCAGACGCTTGTCGGGTTAGCTGCTCAATTAGGGGCTGATGTACCATGCTTCCTCTATAATGCGCCCTATGTCGTCGGGACAGGGCGGGGGGACATCTGCCGTCCCATCGCTGCCGCGCCTCGCCTGGCGCATGTGCTGGTGGTGCCGGATGCGCGCCTTTCGACAAGCGAGGTTTTTGCAGGTGCTCAATTCAGCTTGACAGCGTCGAAGCCCTCCAGTAGCATAGTAGAACACGCCTTACGCAACGGCTCGCTCGGCGAGCTCGCTTCAGGGATGTGGAACGATTTGGAGCCCGAAGCGATCCGGCGTTGTCCCGTCATTCGCACGATTCAGTCGGCATTGATCTCGCAGGGTTGCCTCGCCAGTCGTCTCTCCGGCAGCGGGCCGGCGGTGTTCGGCGTCTGTCGGAACACGGCTCACGCCCGTCGGGTGGCACGGCAGCTGAGCGAGCAGGCGCCGGCCTCGTGGCGCATTGAGACCGTTCAGACCGCAGCGGAGGTGCGGGATGGAGGTCACCGACGTTCGGGTCGCACTGCGCGCGCCGGTCGCACGGACGGGCGCGGGTGAACGGCGGCCGGGAGAGCAGCGGCTGAAGGCGTACGCCACCGTCACGTTCGATCACTGCTTCGTGGTGCGCAACATCAAGGTGATCGAGGGGCGGCACGGGCCCTTCGTCGCGATGCCCTCGCACAAGACGAAGGTGGCGTGCGGGCGCTGCCAGTTTAAGAACGACGTCGGCAGCCGGTTCTGCGTGCAGTGCGGCAGCCGCCTGCCTCCCGCGGCGGTAGCACCGGAGGCGGAGGCCGGCGAGGCGTCGGCGCACCGCGATATCGCGCATCCGATCACGGCGGAATTTCGCCAGTACCTGCAGGCGAAGATTTTGGACGTCTACGAGGCCGAGCGCACGAAAACCACGATGGGAGTGTCAAGTTCTTTGAGCGCAGCGCATGAAGCGATCTGAACGCGATGGAGCTCTCCGTCTGCGGCGTCAAGGGTTGACGTACGAGGCCATCCTCCGGCAGTCCCGAGTAGCCAAATCGACGTTATGGCGTTGGTTGAAGGCCGAAGGATTGGTGGAAACTCAACCACAACGACTGACAGAGTTGAAGCGTATTGCGCAGCGAAAAGGGGCGGCGGTCGTCAAAGCAGCTCGCATCGCGCGAACGCAGGCCCTTCTTGAAGCGTCGAGTCAAGAAATCGGCGTACTGTCTCGGCGAGACCTCTGGTTGCTGGGACTCGCGCTCTACTGGGCTGAAGGGGCAAAGCAAAAGCCCGGAAACGTTTCGGCAAGCGTCATTTTCACCAACTCCGATCCCCTCGCTATCAAATTGTTCATGAGATGGGCCCAAGAGATCTGTGGTGTCTCAGAGGAGCAACTGAGCTTCGAGCTGTATCTCCATGAAACGGGTGATGCGCAACGCGCTCGGAGTTTTTGGTCGACGCAACTACAGGTTCCCGTTGAGAAACTGGCGCACGTTCGATGGAAGCGCCACCGCCCCGCGACTCGCAGGACCAATGTTGGTGATGCGTATCATGGCCTGGTGCGAGTCAGAGTTGCTTGCAGTAGCGCATTGAATCGTCGGATCGCCGGATGGATCATGGGGGTCGGCAACTCGTTGGGGAGTGGTGCAATGGCAGCACATCTGACTTTGGATCAGAAGACTCCAGGTTCGAATCCTGGCTCCCCAGCTCTCCTGATGGAGTCGGGGTTCGATCCAATTGGAGATGTGGCGGTTCAAGCGTGTGATCGTGATGATGCGCTCTAGGGATCGTAACCGCGCGAGGCGACACTCATGAGAACAGTGCACGCGATCATTTTGGCGGCGGGCGAAGGCACGCGGATGAAGTCCGAGCTGCCGAAGGTGCTCCACTCGATTTGCGGCCGCCCCATGATTTCGTACGCGCTCAATCTCGCGGCCGGCGCCGGCGTCAAGCAGCCGATCGTCGTGCTCGGCAAGGGGGCGGAGCTGGTCAAGCCACACCTGCCCAAGGAGACGAAGGTGGTGCTGCAGCCCAACCGCGCCGGCACCGGCGACGCGGTGTTGGTGGCGAAAAAGGCACTCGGCGCTCCCACCGGCGAGGTGTTGATCCTCTACGGAGACACGCCGCTGCTGCGCCGCACGACGGTCCAAAAGCTGATTGAAACCCATTTCAAGGCCGGGGCCACCTGCACCCTGCTGACGGCGCACTTGGCCGACCCCAGCGGCTACGGCCGCATCGCGCGGGATGAGAACGGCAAGGTCGTCGGCATCATCGAGGAGGCTGAGGCCAACGCCGCCCAGCGGGCCATCCGGGAAGTGAACGTCGGCACGCTCATCTGCAACACCCAGGCGCTGGTGGCGGCCCTGGCCACCGTCACCCCCAGCGCGAGCAAGAAGGAGCTCTACCTCACCCAGATCATCTCGCACATCGCCAAGCAGGAGGGGGCGAAGATCCACGTCGCCAAGGTGGAGGAGGTTTCCGAGGCGCTCGGGATCAATTCACGCGGCGAGCTGGCCCGGGCGACCGGCGTCATCCGCCAGCGGATCGTCGACATGCACCTGCAGAACGGCGTGACGATCGAGGATCCGCAGTCCACCTTCATCGATTACGGGGTGTCCATCGGCGCGGACACGACGATCCGCCCGTACACGGTAATTGAAACGGGCGTGTCGATCGGCAAGCGCTGCGTGATCGGCCCCTTCGCGCGCCTGCGCCGCGGAGTCGCCGTGGCGGATGAGGTGCGCATCGGCAACTTCGTTGAGCTAGTCCGCACGAAAGTGGGGCCCCGCGTGCGGATCAACCACGTCTCGTACTTGGGCGACGCGACCATTGATGAGGGCGCGAACATCGGCGCCGGCACGATCACCGCCAACTATGACGGCAAGGAGAAGCACGCCACCCACATTGGCAAGGGGGCATTCATCGGCTCCGATACCGTGCTGATTGCGCCGGTGAAGGTCGGGCCGGGGGCCATCACGGGGGCGGGCAGCGTCGTCACGCGGGATCACGATGTGCCGGCCAAGGGGGTCGTCGTCGGCGTGCCCGCGAGGCCCCTCGGCCAGGACGGCGGGCCGAGTCCCGCCCGCCCCGGCGCTGGCGAAGGTCGGGCCGGGGAGCGCAGTCGAGGGACGCGGGCGCTGGCCTCCAACGGGGCGCCGAGAACCGACGGCGCGCCGCCCGCCAAGCGCGAAGGGGCGGTCAAGGTCAAGATGAAGCTGAAATCGGCGCGGGCGGCGAAGCCTGCCGCGAAGCCGTCCAAGCGCAAAGCCGTCAGGCCTTCCGCCAAGCCGAAGCGCCCCGTCCGCGCCGCGTCGAAGTCCAGGCGCCGTGCGGCGCGGCCGGCGCGCAAGGCCGTCGCGCGGAAGCGATCGAAGCGATAACGCATGCGGAAACCCTCCTCCCTGGCGCTCGCCAAAGAGCTGGCCATCGTCAGCGGCAACGCCAACCCGGCGTTGGCGAAGGCGATTTGCAAGCATCTGGGCATCACGCTGACGGATTCGCTGGTGAGCCGCTTCAGCGAGGGGGAGATCCGTCTGAAGATCAATGAGAACGTGCGCGGCAAGGACGTCTTCGTCGTGCAGCCGACGTGCCCCCCGACCAACGACAATCTGATGGAGCTGCTCATCATGCTCGATGCGCTGCGGCGCGCCTCGGCGCGGCGCATCACGGCGGTCATCCCGTATTACGGCTATGCCCGGCAGGACCGCAAGGATCAGCCGCGCGTGCCGATTACGGCGAAGCTCGTCGCCAACCTGATCACGACGGCGGGGGCCGACCGCGTGCTCACCATGGATCTGCACACGGGGCAAATCCAAGGGTTCTTCGACATCCCGCTGGATCATCTCTACGCGGTGACCGTCTTCGAGCGCTCCATCCGGCAGAAGCGGCTGAAGGCGGTGGTCGTCGTCTCGCCGGATGTCGGCGGCATTAAGATGGCCCGCGCCTACGCGAAGCGGCTGGGAGCGGGATTGGCCATTGTGGATAAGCGCCGCAGCAGCCCCGAGGCCACCGAGGTGATGCACATTCTCGGCGAGGTTAAAGGCAAGACCTGCATTCTCGTCGATGATTTGATCGCCACCGGCAGCTCCTTGGTGGAAGCGGCCGAGGCGGTGCAGCAGGCCGGGGCGACCGCGGTGTACGCGTGCGTCACGCACCCGGTGTTGTCGGGGCCGGCCAAGAGCCGCATCGCCTCCTCCTGCCTGAAGGAGCTGATGGTGACGGACACCATTCCGCTGGCCCAGCAGACACGGCACCCGAAGATTACCGTCTTGTCGGTGGCGTCGCTGCTGGGGGATGCGATTGCGCGCATCCACTACGAGCAGTCGATCAGCTCGTTGTTTGATGGCATCCCTGGCTAGCGCCGGTGTGAGTAGAACCTGAGGGACATCAGATGGCACAGACAAAGGCAACCACAGAGCTGGAGTTGAAGATTGCGCGGCGGCAGACCGTCGGCACGCGGCGCATCCGGCGGTTGCGCGGGGAGGGCGCAGTCCCCGGCGTCGTCTACGGCCGCGGCATGGAGCCGGTGCCCGTCGTGATGGACCATAAGGCGCTGGTGAAAGTGCTGCATTCCAAGGCCGGGGAGCACTCGCTGGTGAAACTCAAGCTGGCCGGCGCGCCGTCATGGGAGAAGCCCGCGCTGCTGAAATCCATGCAGTACCACCCGGTGGACGGCCGCGTCCTGCACGTGGATTTCCATGCGATCACGCTGACGGAGCGGTTGAAGGTCAAGGTGCCGGTGGTGCTGAAGGGAGAGCCGGTGGGGGTCAAGCAGGAGGGCGGCCTGCTGGAGCACTTCCTGCGCGAGGTGGAGGTGGAGTGTCTGCCGACGGAGATTCCGGCGAGCGTGGAGTTCGACGTGAGCGCCATGAAGATCGGCGACACCATCCACGTGCGCGACCTCGCCCCGCCCGCCCATACCAAGATCACGAGCGATCTGGACAGCGCCATCGCCTCGGTCCAGAAACCGAAGGAAGAGAAGCCGGAGGAAGCGGCCGCGGCCGTCACCGAGCCGGAGGTCATCCGCGAGAAGAAGGAAGAGCCGCAAGCCCCGGCGGAAGGCGCGCCCAAACCCAAAGCTGAAGCAGAGCCGAAGAAAGAAGCCAAAGAAGGCAAGAACGCCTAACGCATGCAAGCACCAAATCCCAAATCCCAAGCTCCAAATAAATTCCAAATTCCAAGCGCCAAATTCCAAACGGCTTGGTGCTTGGTGCTTGGTGCTTGGTGCTTATCTGGGATTTGGAATTTGGGATTTGGAATTTGGACGTGAAGATATTGATCGGTCTTGGCAATCCGGGCCATACGTATCACGGCACCCGCCACAACGTGGGCTTTGCCGTCATCCAGCAGTTGGCGCACGCGCGGCAGGTGGCACTCGACTGCACGTTGGCGCACCCGGCCGATGGACGGCCGGCGGCGGTGTACGGCGACTATACGCAAGCCGCACAGCCGATCCGGCTGTTGATGCCCTTGACGATGATGAATGAGTCCGGGGACGCCTTGAAGGCGCTGGCGGCCCCGGCAGAGGATCTGCTGATCATCTGTGACGATGTCAACTTGCCGCTGGGCACCATTCGCCTGAAAGCCCAGGGCGGCGCCGGCGGCCACCACGGGTTGGTCTCGTGCCTGGAGGCGCTGGGGACGGACGCGGTGGCCCGGCTGCGCATCGGCGTGGGCACGACGCGGATGCCGCAGGATCTCGAGCAGTACGTGCTCTGCGCCTTTCCGAGCGAGGAGTGCGCGGCCATCAAGCAAGCCATTCAGCAGGCGGTGGAGGCCTGCGAAGCGTGGGCGCGTGACGGGATCGACGCGGTGATGAACCGCTACAACGCAGCGTAGGATTGCATGGCAGGTGGTGCGATGGACAGAACGCGAGAATATGAAGCGATGATTATCATCCGCTCCGGCGGCACGGAGCAGGAGCTGGCCCAGCAGGCCGCCCGGCTGGAAGAGCCAATCAAGAAGTTGGGCGGACGGATCGACAGCATCCAGCCCATGGGCCGGCGGCGGCTGGCCTTTCGCATTGCGCGCCAGACGGAGGGTTGTTACTATGTGGTACGCTTCCACGCCCCGACGCAGCAGATTGGCGAGCTGGAACGGCTCTTCCGCCTCAACGAGTCGGTCGTGCGGTTTATCATCTTAAGCGAAGACGAGCTCGCCTCGGCGCGCAACTAGCCATGGTCAGCCTCAACCGCGTCCTCTTGATCGGCAATCTCACCAAAGATCCCGAGCTGCGCTACATCCCCAGCGGCACGCCCGTCGCCAACCTGCGCCTGGCGGTCAACTCCAGCTTCAAGGGGCAGGACGGGCAGCGCAAAGAAGAAACCTGCTTCGTGACCGTGGTGGTTTGGAGCAAGCAGGCGGAGCTGTGCAACCAGTATTTGAAGAAGGGCCGCTCCATCTTTGTGGAAGGGCGGCTGATCTACCGCAGTTGGGAAGCCGAAGGCAAGACGCGTTCCACCATGGAGGTGCGGGCGGACCGGGTGCAGTTTCTCGGCCCACCTGCCGCAGCTGCGACGCAGGCAGGCGGGCCGGGCGGGCCAGGTAGTGCCTCGCGGTCAGACGCTCCCGGTGAGGTCTCGGCCCCCAGCGGCGACAGCGAGCCTGAGCCGGCGGTGGAAAGCGGCACGGACGCCGACGTTCCATTCTAAAAATAAGCGCATGCGGCTCTGGGTTCAGGGTTGTGGGCTGTGGGCAACTGCCCTGAGCCCCGAACCCAGAACCCCGAACCACGCGCGCCATTGAGGAAGGAAAACGCATGCCCCCGATTCGACGCATCTTTGTGAAAAAGCCTTGCCGGTTCTGTTCGGAAAAGGTCGACCAGGTGGACTACAAGGACATCGACCGCATCGGCCGGTACGTCTCCGACCGCGGCAAGATCCTGCCGTCGCGGCTGACCGGCACCTGCGCGAAGCATCAGCGGGTGCTCACACGGGCGGTCAAGCGTGCGCGGTTTATGGCACTGCTGCCATATGTGTCAGCCTAGCAATAAGGCGTTCATTTGTTCAATGGTTCAATAGTGCCGAAGTTCCGAAAAGAGCAGAACCATTGAACTAATGAACCATTGAGCTATTGAACAGGCGTTCATAATGGACGTTATTCTTCTCAGAGATGTTGAGCAATTAGGCACCGAAGGCGCCACCGTGCGCGTCAAGCCCGGCTACGCCCGCAACTTCCTGCTGCCGCGCAAGCTGGCCGTGGCCGCCACCCCCGAAGCGGTCAAGACGGTTGAGGAGATCACGCGCCAGCGCGCCCGCAAGCTGAAGCAACAACAGGCCGAGGCGGAAGCGCTCAAGCAGCGATTGGAGCAGCAGGCGCTGTCGTTCACGCTGAGCCTCGGGGAGGACGGCAAGGCCTTCGGCTCCATTACCCTGCATGATGTCCTCGACGCGCTCTCCCGCGCCGGCGTGGCCGTGGAGAAGCATGCCATCCAGCTGCCGCAGCCGATCAAATCGCTGGGCCTTCATGAAGTGCCGGTCAAGGTGCATCGGGACATGGTTGCCGTCTTGAAAGTGCGAGTGGTGAAAGCCTAGGACGAATGGCGCCGAAGCTCGAGACATTTGATCCCAGCAGCGTTGAGCGGCTGCCGCCGCAGAATACGGATGCGGAGCAGGCCGTGCTGGGCTCCATGCTCCTCGAGGAGGAGGCGATCGTCCACGCCGCCGAACTGCTCGAGGAGGCGGCCTTCTACGCCGAGCCCCACCGAAGGATTTTTTCCACGCTGCTGGCCCTCTATCGCGCCAGCGTGGCGGTCGACCTCGTGACCGTCACGGAGGAGCTGCGCAAGCGCAATCTTCTCGAGGAGATCGGCGGCCCCAGCTACCTGGCGACGCTGACCAGCGTGGTACCGACGGCGGCGAACGTCGAGCACTACTGCCGCATCGTCAAGCAGAAAGCCATCCTGCGCAGCCTCATCCGCGCCTCCACGCAGATCGCCACCGAATGCTACGAAGGCGCCGGCGATCCGGACGTCCTGCTGGACAAGGCGGAGTCGATGATCTTCGACATCGCCTCGAAGAAGATTAAGCGGGACGCTATCGCCATGAAGGACATCATCAAGAGCTCGATCGAGATGATCGACGCGCTCTACCAGCGCAAGGGGGCGATCACGGGCCTGCCCACCGGGTTCCTCGAGCTGGATCAGCAGCTGGCCGGGCTGCAGCCGGCGGAGTTGATCGTCGTCGCGGGGCGGCCCGCGATGGGCAAGAGCAGCTTCGCCTTCTGCGTGGCGGAGCACGCCGCGCTGATCTCCAAGACGGGCGTGGCGGTCTTCAGCCTGGAGATGTCCAAGGAAAATCTGGTGCAGCGCATGCTCTGCGCCCACGCCCGGATCAACGCGCACAACGTGCGCTCCGGCATGCTCTCCATGAGCGACTGGCCGAACCTCACGAAGGCCGCCGGGAAGCTCTCCGAGGCGCCGATCTTCATCGACGATTCGCCGAGCATCTCGATTCTGGAGCTGCGGGCCAAGGCCCGCCGGCTGAAGAGCCGGCACAACATCGGGCTGGTCATCCTGGATTATCTGCAGCTGATGGACGAGTCCTCCGTGTCGGAGAACCGCCAGCAGGAAATCTCCGTCATCTCGCGCGGGCTGAAGGCGCTCGCACGAGAGCTGACCGTGCCGGTCATCGCCGTCAGCCAGCTCTCGCGCGCCCCGGAGCGCCGGGAGACGTTCCGGCCGCGGCTGTCGGATTTGCGCGAGTCGGGCGCCATCGAGCAGGACGCGGATGTCGTGCTGATGCTCTTCCGCGAGGACTACTATAACCCGACGGACGACAACAAAGGGATCGCCGAAGTGCTCATCGCCAAACAGCGCAACGGTCCCACCGGGACCGTGAAGCTGGCCTTCATCAAAGAGTACACCCGATTTGAAACATTGGCCCAGCCGTAACGAGCATCGCGTGAGTCGCTGCAACGTGCCGTTTCTGCGCCGCGGGTGCGCTGGCCTCGCCGCCGCCGTGCTCGTCTTGGCGGGGGCGGCCCGCGTCAGCGCGGCGGAAGGCGAGCGCGTCATCGATGTCGAGGCGCGCGGGGCGCAGACCGTCGCGCGGGAGACCATCCTGGCGAAAGTCCAAACGAAAGCCGGCATGTCCTATCAGAGCGCGATCGTCAGCGAGGACATCCGGCGGCTCTTCGCGCTGGGGTACTTCACGGACGTCAAGGCGGAGGTCGAGCGCACCCCGGAAGGGCTGCGGCTGGTGTTCATGGTCGTGGAAAAGCCGACGATCAGTGTCATCCAGGTGGAAGGGCAGCGGTTTTTGCGCCACGAGCGCCTGCTGCAGCTCTTCGGGGTAAAGGCGGGCGAGCTCTACGATCCCCGGCGGATCAAGGAGGGGGTCGACCGGCTGAAGGCCGAATACGCCCGCAAGGGCTTCTCCGATGTCGAGATCGTCTCGAGGGCCGAGACGGATGAGCAGGCCAACACGGCGACGGTCTATCTGGTGGTCGATGAAGGCGCACGGATGCGCATCCACCGCGTCCTGGTGGAGGGCAACCAGGCCTTCCCCGACCGGCGCATCCTCAAGCTGCTGAAGACGAAGCGCCGGTTCTGGTTTACCTCGGGCGCCTACACCGAGCAGGTGCTGGAGGAGGATCTGGAGCGTGTGCGGGCCTTTTATCGGACGCACGGCTACCAGGATGTAGAGGCGGAACACTCCATCTACCGGGACCCCTCGGGACGCGGCCTGCTGGTGCATTTGAAGATCGTCGAAGGGCTGCAGCACCGGGTGGGCCAGGTGGCGTTGGAGGGGGTCAGGCTCTTTCCCGAGCGGGAAGTGCTGCGCGTGATCACCCTCAAGCCCGGCGCGGTCTTCAGCACCGACGCCCTGCAGGAGGATCTGCGGCTCATCAAGCAGTTCTACGGCGACCGCGGCTACATCCGTGCGGAAGTGACCCCGGATCCGCAGTTGGATCCGTCGAGCAAGCGGGTCAACCTGACCTACCGGATCGAAGAGCATGACGTGGTGACGATCCGCCGCGTCGAGATCCAGGGCAACCTGCGGACGAAGGACATCGTCGTCCGGCGCGATCTGCGCGCGTATCCCGGGGAGCGGTTTGACGGGGCGAAGATCCGCAAATCCATCGAGCGGCTGTACAACCTCGGCTATTTCGAGGAGGTCAGCGTCGATACCCGGCCGACCGGCGCGCCGGATCAGGAAGATTTGCTCGTGAAGGTCAAGGAGTCGAAAACGGGCAGCTTCAGCTTCGGGGGCGGGTTCTCCTCGGTCGACCGGTTGGTGGGCTTGGTGGAGCTGGAGCAGCGCAACTTCGACCTGCTGGGCTACCCCCACTTCACCGGGGCGGGACAGGATATCCGCTTCCGGGTGGAGGTCGGCACAGTGCGGCGGTATTTCGATCTTTCCTTCACCGAGCCGTGGATCTTCGGGCATCCCGTCTCGCTCGGCCTCGACGTGTACAACCGCACGCGCCTGCGCAGCCGCAGCCTGGGCTTGGCGTTTGAGGAGGAACAGCGAGGAGCCGGCGTGCGCCTCGGCAAGGAGTTCTTCGACCGGCTCGTCACGACGGTGGGCTACCAGCTCTTTCGCACGTCGATCACCAACGTGGTCGATGAGGCCTCGGCGGATTTGAAAGCCGAGCAGGGGCGCAACACGATCAGCGAGCTCAACATCAGCGGGGCATATGACGCGCGCAACAATCGCCTCGACCCGACCAGCGGCTACTATCTTTTCACATCGGCCGACTTGGCCGGCGGCCCCTTCGGCGCCGACAGGGATTTCTACCGCGCGCAGACGGGGGCCAGCCTCTACGTGCCGCATCTGCGCCGCTTTGTCTTTGAAGGGCGCGTCCGGGCGGGGATCGTCAAGGCCTTCGGCGATTCGGAGCGCGTGCCGATTTTCGAGCGGTTTTACGGCGGCGGCTCCGGCACGATCCGCGGGTTTGAAGAGCGCCGCGTGGGGCCGCGCGATCCGAGCTCGAACGATCCGATCGGAGGCGAAGCCACCATGGTCGGCACGATGGAAGAGGTGATGACCATCGTCAAGAACGAGCAGGGCAAGCCGATCATCAAGGGCGCGGTGTTCTTCGATGTGGGGGACGTCTGGCGGAAGGTCCAAGACTTCGGCGAAACGTTCAAGGCCGGCACGGGCGTCGGCGCGCGCGTCAACACGCCGATCGGGCCGGTGCGGCTTGACCTGGGCTTTCCGCTGAGCGACGTCGCCGGCGAGAAGCAGCGGCCCCGGTTCCATTTCAACATTAGCCGTTCGTTCTAAGAGGAGCAACGCATGAGAGCATACAGCAATCAGCACACAGCACACAGCAGGCAGTTTGGGCTTTTACTGTCTGCTGTCTGCTGTCTGCTGTCTGCTTATCCGTGTCCGGTTGTCTCAGCGGCGGAGTTGAAGATTGGCTATGTGAACTTGGCGAAGGTCTTCGACGGCTACGAGCGGACGAAGGCGCAAGACGCGGCGCTGGAAAAGCGCGGCAAGGCCAAGGAAGCAGAGCTCGAGGCGCGCGTCAACGCCCTGAAGAAGATCCGCCAGAGCCTGGAGCTGCTCAACGACGCCGCGCGCGAGGCGAAGTCCCGCGAGGTCGAGGAACAGTCGGAGGAGTTGCAGCGCTTCCGTGCCAGCACTGCGCGGGATCTGCGGCGCGACCGCGACAAGCTGGCACAGGAGATCCTGAAGGATATCCAGAAGGCCATCGACGAATACGCCAAGGCGAACGGCTTCGCCCTCATCCTTGACCAGCGGGGGCTCTTCTATGCGCAGTCCGGCTACGATGTGACGGATGGGGTGCTCAAGCTGCTCAACAGCCGCCTCGCCGCGCCGGCGGCTCAAGGCCGGTAACCGGCAGGTGCGGATGCGCCAATGAGTCTTGCGGATCCCCAGTGCACCATCGCGAACGACGTGGTCATTCACGGGGTGGGCATCCACACCGGGGTGTCGGTGTCGTTGCGCCTGCTGCCGGCGCCGGCCGATGCGGGCATCGTGTTTGTCCGCACCGACCTGCCGCACCGGCCGGCCATCCCGGTGAAGTCCGCGCAGATGGTGGACGTCGACAAAAGCGTGCGGCGCACCACCCTCTCAAAGGACGGCGTGGTGGTGCAGACGGTCGAGCACTTCATGGCGGCCTTGTGGGGTGCTGGCATCGACAACGCCTACGTGGAGGTGACGGGCCCCGAAGTGCCCGGCCTGGACGGCTCGGCGATCCAGTTCCTGGAGCAGTTCAGGGCGGCGGGGACGACGGCGCAGGAGCTGCCGCGACGGTACGTGATCCTGCGCGAGCCGATCCATGTGGAGGACGGTGAGGCCTCGATTACGCTGGTGCCGGATCGGACCTTGCGAGTGTCGTACCTGCTCAACTACCCTCACCCGCTGCTGAAGTCGCAGATGGTCACCTTCGCGCAGGATGGCGCCGACCTCTTCGCCCAAACCATCGCCCCGGCGCGAACCTTCTGCCTCAAAGAGGAGGCGGAGGCCCTGCGGGCCGCGGGGTTCGGCAAGGGGGCCAACTTCGACAATACGCTCGTGCTGGATGAGCGGGGGGTGATGAACAACACCCTCCGCTTCGAAGATGAGTGCGCGCGGCATAAGGTGCTCGACCTGCTGGGAGACCTCTACCTGCTGGGCGCGCATCTGCGAGCGCGGGTCATCGCCATCCGCAGCGGCCATCCGCTGAACGTGAAGCTGTTGAAGAAGCTCACGCAGGCGATGGAGCAATGGAAGATCGGGTCGCTGCAGTCCGCCTCCTCCGAGGTGATGGTGGGGCCGCAGCTGGACATCACGCAGATCGAGAAGATCCTGCCGCACCGCTACCCGTTTTTGCTCGTCGACCGCGTCACGGAGCTGACCGAAACCCGGGCGGTGGGGATCAAGTGCGTGACGATCAACGACTATTTCTTCCGTGGCCATTTTCCCGGGCGGCCGGTGATGCCGGGCGTCTTGATGATTGAGGCGATGGCGCAGGTGGCCGGGATCATCATGCTCAACAAGCAGGAAAACCTCGGCAAGTTCGCCTACTTCATGGCGGTGGACAAGGTCAAGTTCCGCAAGCCGGTGGTGCCGGGGGACGTGCTGGTGCTGGAGGCGGAGCTGGGCAAGCTGCGATCGCGCACCGGCACCGTCGCCGCCCGCGCGCTGGTGGAAGGCAAAGTGGTCTGCGAAGGCGAGCTGATGTTCGCCTTAAGCGATTAAGCGTATGGCCAGGGCGACGAGCGCGATGAAGCTGCCCGGACAACTACCCCCACGATCCCAGACGGAGCACCCCATGCCGACACCGCCGCGCCCGACCATCCACCCGACGGCCATTGTGCATCCGAACGCCGCGCTGGCCGAGGGGGTCGTCGTGGGGCCGTATGCGGTCATCCAGGAGCATGTCCGCATCGGGCCCCGGACGATCATCGGAACGCACTGCGTGGTCGAAGGCCGCACCACCATCGGGGCGGACTGCGAGCTGTTTACCGGCGCGGTCGTCGGCAGCATCCCCCAGGATTTGAAGTACCGCGGCGAGGAGAGCCTGCTGATCATCGGCGACCGCAACAAGATCCGCGAGTACGTCACCATCAATCCCGGCACCGAAGGCGGCGGAGGCCGGACGGTCATCGGCTCCGACGGCCTGTTCATGGCGTATTCCCACGTCGCGCACGACTGCCTGATCGGCGACCGAGTGGTGATCGCCAACAGCGCTGCGCTGGCCGGCCACATCGTCGTAGAGGACCGCGCAATCATCGGGGGGCTGGTCGGCATCCACCAGTTCGTGCGGGTGGGCACGCTCTCCTTCATCGGCGGCTGCTCGCGCGTGGCCCAGGACGTGCCGCCGTACGCTACGGTCGTCGGCTACCCGGCCAAGGTCTACGGGCTCAACACGGAGGGGATGCGGCGCGCCGACGTCTCCGCTGAGGCAAAACAGCAGCTCCATCGCGCGTTTAAGGTCCTCTTCCACTCGAAGCTGTCCATGCGCCATGCTCTCGAGCAGGCCGCCCGCGAGGCGCAGGCCTGCCCCGAAGTCCGTCACCTCCTGGAGTTCGTTCAGCAGTCCAAGCGCGGCGTTTGCCGCGCGTAATCCACGCCAACTGCATCATGAGTTCAGGGTTGTGGGTTGAGGGCTGTGGGTCTTGCCCCGAACCTCGAACCCCGAACCCTCAGCCTCGATGAGTTCGACGATTGCGATTATTGCTGGGGCAGGGCGCTTTCCCCTCTATGCCGCCGAGGCGGCCAAACGCCAGGGCCGCCGGGTCATCGTCATCGGCCTGAAAGGCTGGGTCAACGCGCCGCTTCAGGCCTGCGCCGACGCCTACGAAGAAGTGGCGGTAGGCCACGTCGGCGCGCTCATCCAGCGCCTGAAGGCGCATGGGGTCGTGCAGGCCGTCCTCGCCGGCAAGGTGACCAAACAGGTGCTGCTGGACGGTGCTTCGGCATTCGACCTTGAAGCGGTCGCCCTGCTGGCCACAGCCAAAGACCGTTCAGCCCCCGCCCTGATTGGCGCCATCGGCCAACGGCTGGCGCGGGAAGGGATCACGCTGTTGGACTCCTCCACGTTCCTTGAAGCCTTCTTGTGTCCCGCCGGTGTGCTGACGAAGCGCGCGCCGAGCCGGCAGGAGCAGCGCGACATGGAGCTGGGCTGCGCCGTCGCCCGCGCCTTGGCAGCCTTCGACGTCGGCCAGACCGTCGTGGTCAAGTCCGGTGTGGTCGTGGCGGTCGAAGCCCTTGAAGGCACGGATGCGGCCATTCGGCGGGCCCACGCCCTGGCGGGGGAGGAGCTGGTGGTCGTGAAGACCGGCGCGCCGAAACAAGACCGGCGGCTCGATCTTCCGGTGGTCGGCCCGGAGACGCTCTCCACGCTGGCCGCGTGCGGGGTCTGCTCTCTGGCGATGGAAGCCGGCGTGACCCTCCTACTGGATCGCGAGGCCGTGGTGGCCTCTGCCGACGCCGCGCAGATCTGCCTGGTCGGCCTCGCCCTGCCTTCCGCGTAAGGCGTCCTGCACGACAGATGATCCCACCCCCTGCCTGCGTCCCGCCGTACGGCGGGACTCGCGGCGGGTGCCATGACACCTCTTCTAGACTCACCACCCGCCGCGACCGCGGCACGTCATACGCGGCTTTATACGCAACGTGCCGCGACAGGCAGGTGGTGGGATGATCCCACCACTTCTGCCCGACGGCCATCGACGTGTTTTTGCCCTTGGAGGCCGTTACGAAGCCACGACCATCGAGGTTCTACTGGCGCTTGAAGTGGCTTCGTGGCTTGCCTGCGGCAAGCCGGCAGAGGGGGTGGGATGATCCCCATCCGCGATACGATCGTCTCTCAGCGATTCCCCGGGGCAACGCGGCTGCTGCTGACGATCAATATCCTGGTTTTCGTCCAGCAATTGCGCCAGGGGCCGGCAATGGAAGCGTTCGTCTACCGCTTCGGCGTGGTGCCCTCCCACTGGATCGTCAGCCAGTGGAGCGACCTGCTGGACTGGCCGCAGCTGTTTTTGACGCTGCTGACCTCGCAGTTTTTGCACGGCAGTGTGCTGCATCTTGGCTTCAACATGCTGTATCTCTGGATCTTCGCCGACAATGTCGAAGACCGGCTTGGCCATGTGCGGTTTCTGCTGCTGTATCTCGGCAGCGGCATCGCCGCGGGGCTGACCCAGATGCTCATCACGCCGCGCTCCTCCATCCCCATGGTGGGGGCCAGCGGCGCGATTGCCGGCATCCTCGGGGCGTATCTGCTGATGTTTCCGACGGCCCGCATTATCGCCTTGGTGCCGCTGGGCTTTTTCCTGGAGCGGATGGAGCTGCCCTCGTCGCTCTTTCTCGGGATGTGGTTTCTGTTGCAGTGGGTCTCTGGCGTGACGACGATCGGCCAGGTGGCCGATGTGGGCGGCGTGGCTGTTTGGGCGCACATCGGCGGCTTCATCACCGGTATGATCGCCGTGGCGCTGATGCGGCCCCGTCGCCGATGGTAAGCGAGCGGAAGCTGGAAGCAGGAAGCTGGAAGCAGGAAAAGGCCGATCCGGTTTCCAGCCTCCAGCCTCCAGCTTCGTTCAAGCGCGTTCAGGCGCCATGCCCGTACTTCGGGATCTGCGGGGGCTGCGCGCTGCAGGATCTTTCCTACGCGGACCAGTTGGCCCTCAAACGGCAGCGGCTGCGCAGCGCCCTGGCCGCCGTGCCGGGCATGCCGTCCGACCTCGAGCTCATCGGGCTGGAGGAGCCCTGGCGCTACCGCACGAGAGCGGAGCTGACCTTCGGCGAGGCCGGCGGCCGCGTGACCCTCGGCTTGCATGCGAGGCACTCCTTCCGCCGCGTGGTCGATCTCGATGACTGCCTGCTGCTGCCGCAACCGGTCATGCCAGTGCTGCGCGAGATGCGGGCATTGGTTGAGGCCTCGGGCCTTCCGGTCTACCATCCCCGCACCCACCAGGGATGTATCCGGTACGCCGTCGTCCGCTACAGCCACGCAGACCAGCGCATGCTGCTGTGTCTGGTGACCACCGCCGGCCTTGACGAGGCCGCAGCGGCAGCCGTCAGCGGGCTGATGGGCCGGCTGATGGAGCGGCACCCGGTGCTCTGCAGCGCGTACTGGGGCCGGACAGACCGCCTGGCGGATGTGGCCGTGCCGCAGCAGCTCACCCGGCTCTTCGGCAGCGACTATCTGGAGGAGCGCATCGGATGGCTGCGCGTGAAACTCGCACCGCTGAGCTTCCTCCAGTCGTCCACGATCCAAGCGGAGCGGCTCTACCGGGCGGTGCGCGAGGCCGTCGCCGCGCGGCGAGATCAGGTGGCGTGGGATCTCTATTGCGGCGTCGGGGTGGCGGCGCTGTATCTCTCGCGCGCGTTTGGCCGGGTGTACGGCATCGACAGCGAGCCGCACCATCTGGAGTTGGCGCGGCTTAACGCGGCGGCCAACGACGTGGAGAACGCGCAGTGGATCGCCGGACGGGCGGAAGAGGTGCTGATGGACCGGCGGTATTGGCTGAAGCCAGCGAAGCCGGATGCGGTGATTGTGGATCCGCCGCGAGAGGGCGCGCACGTGCAAGTGCTCTCGGCCATCTTGGCGGCGCGGCCCCAGCGTATCGCGTATCTCTCGTGCAATCCCGTGTCGCTGGTTCGCGATCTGCGCGTGCTGCTCGAGGCCTTCCCGCGCTACCGGGTGGCCACGGTGCGGGCGTTTGACATGTTTCCGCAGACACCCCACGTGGAAACGTTCGTGCTGCTCGAACGACAGTAAATGTGTGAATGCGTCGATGCGTGAATGGGTAACCGCCAACTCTAAGACGTTCTAACGCATTCACTCATTGACGCATTTACCCATTCACGTTCTTCAGGATACGCAGCATCTCGCGGTGGATGCGCCCGTTGGAGGCCAACAACTGGCCGCTCGACAGGCTGGCCGGGCCGCCGTCGAGATCCGTCACGCGCCCGCCCGCCTCCGCGACCAACAGCGACCCGGCGGCGATATCCCACGGCCACAGGTCCCGTTCGTAGAAACCTTCAAGGCGCCCGGCGGCGATCCACGCCAAGCAGAGGACGGTTGAGCCGATGCGCCGCACCCCGTGTGAGCGGCACTGGAACTGGCGGAACCACCGCTGGTAGGGTTGAGCGTGGCGGCGGAAGTTGAAGGAAAAGCCCGTCGACACCAAGCTCTCGGCCAGCCGCCGCGTGCGGGCGACGCGCACGCGGCGTCCATTAAGCCGCGCCCCCCGTCCGCGGATGGCGCTGAAGAGTTCCCGCCTCGACGGGTCGTAGACCACCCCCACCACCACGCGGCCGCGGTGCTCCAGGCCGATCGAGACGCCGAAGAGCGGCAAGCCGTGCACGAAGTTGTTCGTCCCGTCGATCGGATCGACGATCCACCGGTAGGCGGCCCCCGCCTCGCGCGCCCCGCGCTCCTCACCGAGGAAGTCGAAGGCGGGTGTGGCGCGCTGCAAGGTCGTAGAGATGAGCCGCTCGGAGGCCCGGTCGATGTTCGTGACGAGGTCGACGGCGTTGCGCTTGGTGCTCACGCGCTTCGGTCGGTCGACGTGCCGTAGCAGTAGCGCTCCGGCCGCGCGGGCGGCGTGCTCGGCCGCGTGCGCGCAGGCGGTCAGTGAGACGGACATGCCCATCAGTATAATTCCCATTGCGGAGGGGCGCAAATCGTGGTATTCCCTGGACAAACAAGAGGAGGTGCCATGGCATCTGCGCCGGGCCCGCGCGCGTACCAGCGCCGGCAGCTGCTGGTCAACCCGCCGCTGCAATACCAGTTCATCGGCATTATGCTGTCGGTGCTGCTGCTGCTGACCATTGGCGCGCTCGCGAGTGTCTACTTCGCCCTGTGGTTTACGCTGCGCACCTACAGCCTTACCGAGGATCCGGTGGCGGTGGCCCAGCTGACCACGGTGGGATTGGTGGTGACCTTCGAGCTGCTCGTCATCGCGCCGGTTGTCGTCTGGATCGGCTTGCGAATGACCCACAAGGTCGCTGGGCCGCTGGTGCGCATCATGGCCGTCCTGCGGGAGATGACCACCGGCAATTTCCGCCAGCGCATCACGCTGCGCAAGGGGGATTCGCTCAGGGAGCTGGCCGATGCCGTCAACACGCTCGCCGAGTTCCTTCGCACCCGAGTGGGGTGAGTCCACGCATGCGCCGCCGCGCCGCCTTCACCCCGCCCCACGTCCGTGGGGCGGGGTTCACCCTCATCGAAGTAGTGATGGTGGCGGTGATCGTGGGGCTGCTGGCGGCGATCGGGATGGTCCAGCTGCAGCGCGCGCGCATCAGCGCGTACGAGCAGCTCGCCGTGGGGTCGTTGCGGCATGTGGCCCAATCCTGCCAGATGTTTTTCTTGTCTTACCACGCCTACCCGTCGACGCTCATGCAGCTGGGAACGGCCTCGCCGCCGTACGTGACACCGGATCTCATCGGCAACGGCACGACGGTGACGAAGCAAGGCTATACCTTTACGTACGCGCCGGCTTCCGGCGGAGGTGGTTTTTCGCTGCAAGCGGATCCTGTGACGCCAGGGAGAACCGGGGTGCGCCATTTTTATATCGACCACAGCCTATTGATCCACGTGGACAGCGACGGGCCCGCCGACGCGGCGGATCCGCTGCTGGCCTAGCACACGGAGGCATGATGGCCGCACACGCGCATGGGGCAGAGCGCTCTCGCCGACGCCGGTGGGTGGTGAACCGGCCCTTGCAGTTTCGCTTCGTCAACGCCATGGTCGTCATCCTGTGCGCCATGGCGGTGCTGGCTGTCGCCGCCGTCTATGTGGGCGGCTGGCTCACACTCTCCTCATTTGAGCTGACCGGCAATCTCCTCATGGTCTCCTTGCTGCAGACCATGTGCTGGACGATTGTGCTCGAGCTGCTGGCGGTGACCCCGCTGGTGATCTGGTGGGGCGTTCGCCTGAGCCACCGGGTCGCCGGCCCGCTCGTCAGGATCCATGCCGCGCTAGCACGCATGGCCAACGGCCAGTACGACGTCCAGGTGAAACTGCGCGCTGGCGATGAGCTCACCGAACTCGCCGACGCCATCAACGTGCTGGCCGCCTCCCTCCATAACCGCAGTCGCGCTTAATTCCGCGTAACCCCGCGTAGTATTCCTCAGGTATACTTACATCACACGGAAGGACGTGTGGTGTTCTGGGTTGAGGGTTGTGGGTTCGGGGTCATTCCCCTGAACCCCCACCCCTGAACCCTCAACCTCTCTACTGTAAACGATGATATTGGCGATTGACCAGGGCACCACAGGGACGACGGTGCTCCTCTTCAACCGGCGCGGCCGGGTGGTGTCCCGGGCCTACGCCGAGCTGCCGCAGCACTACCCTCACCCCGGCTGGGTGGAGCATCGGCCGGATCAGATCCTCTCCGTCACCTGGGCCGTCATCAAGCGCGCGTTGGATGCCGCGCGCATCAGCCCCCGGCGCCTCGCCGCGGTCGGCATCACCAACCAGCGGGAAACCACCATCGTCTGGAACCGCCGCACCGGACGGCCCATCGCCAACGCGATCGTCTGGCAATGCCGCCGGACAGCCCCCCTGTGCGACCGGCTGAAAGCCCGCGGCCATCTTCGGGCGTTCCAGCGGAAGACCGGTTTGGTGCTGGACGCCTACTTCTCCGGCACAAAGATTCAGTGGCTGCTGGATCACGTGCCCGGTGCTAGGCGCCAGGCGCAGCGGGGAGAGCTGGCCTTCGGCACCGTGGACAGCTGGCTGATCTGGCACCTCACCGGCGGCCGGACGCACGCCACCGATTTCACCAACGCCTCCCGCACGCTGCTCTACAACATCCGCGCACATCGGTGGGATGCGCAGCTCTGCCGCCTGCTGGGCGTGCCGGCCTCGCTCTTGCCGCAGGTGTTGCCGCCCAACGGGCGTTTTGGGGTGACGGCAGGCCGCGCGCCACTGCCCGCCGGTCTTCCCATTACGGGCGTGGCGGGCGATCAGCAGGCGTCGATGGTCGGCCACGGCTGCCTCTCGCCCGGCACAGCGAAGAATACCTACGGCACCGGCTGTTTTCTGCTGCTGCATACGGGATCGACATTCGTCCGCAGCCGCCACGGCCTGGTGACGACGCTGGTCTACGGGGGCGGTTCCGAGCCGGCCTATGCGCTGGAGGGTAGCGTCTTCATCGCCGGAGCCGCCATTCAGTGGCTGCGCGACGGCCTGCGGATCATCGCCAGCGCCGCAGACACCGAGGCCATTGCGCGGCGCACGAAAAGCACGGGGGGCGTCTACGTGGTGCCCGCGTTCGTGGGGCTGGGGGCCCCGTACTGGGACATGGGCGCGCGCGGGGCGGTCATCGGCCTCACGCGCGGCTCAACGCGTGAGGTGCTCATCCGGGCCACCCTCGAATCGCTGGCCTATCAAACGCGCGACGTCGTGGAGTCAATGGAGCTAGACAGCCGCCTGCGGCTGCGTGAGCTGCGCGTCGACGGCGGGGCCGCGCGCAATGACTGGTTGATGCAGTTTCAGGCCGACCTCTTAGGCATTCCCGTTTTGCGCCCCGCCATGGTCGCCAATACCGGTAAGGGCGCGGCCTTGCTCGCCGGCATCGGCATTGGGTGGTGGACGCCGCGGGATGTCTCGCGGCTGGCGGGGCAGCCGGAGCGCGTCTTCACGCCGCGCATGCCGCCGCGCGAGCGGCAGCGGTTGTCTCGCGGCTGGCAAGAGGCGGTGGCGCGCGTGCGCAGCCGGAGTCGTTGATGGTGGTGACTCAGCGCGCCCAGCGGATCGCGCAGCTGGCCGCCACGCCGTTTGACGTTCTTGTGGTGGGTGGCGGTATCGTTGGCGCCGGCATTGCCCGCGATGCCGTCATGCGCGGGCTGTCGGTAGCCCTCGTGGAGCAGGGGGACTTCGCCGGCGGCACCAGCTCGAAGACGTCCAAGCTGATCCATGGAGGCTTGCGGTATCTGGAGCATGGGCAGCTGCGGTTGGTTTTTGAAAGCCTGCGCGAGCGGCGCATTCTCCGCGCTATCGCCCCGGCCGTCGTGCATCCCTTCGCGCTGATGATCCCGGTCTATTCGCATTCCAGCCGGCCGGCCTGGAAGATCAACGCGGGCTTAACACTCTATGACCTGTTGGCGTGGCGAGGCGGCCTGCCCGCCCACAAGATGGTCCTACCCCAGCGGGCGGCGGCGCTGGAGCCGGCGCTGCGGGTGGATGGCTTGCGGGTGGCCGGCGTCTACATGGATTGCCAGATGGATGATGCGCGCCTGTGCCTGGCGAATGTGCTGCAAGCGCAACGCTTCGGCGCGGTGTGCCTTAATTATGCCCGCCTGCTGCAGTGGCTGCGCCGCGACGGAGCGCTCTGCGGAGGGGTTGTGGGCGACCGCATCGGCGGGCGGACGGTTGAGGTGCGCGCGCGCATGGTCATCAATGCCACCGGGCCGTGGGCCGACGGCGTGCGCCGGCTGGACGATCCCCACGCGCCGCTGCGCCTGGCCCCGACGAAGGGCATCCATCTCGTCGTGCGCCAGCTGGCCCAGACCGCGGTGCTGGCCGAAAGCCGCCGTGACCGGCACCTCTTCTTCATCCTGCCATGGGCGCAGCACTCGATTGTGGGCACGACGGAGTCCGTGGTGGGCGGTTCGCTGGATGATCTGCGGGCCACGCCGGAGGAGGTGGCTTACCTTCTCGAGGAAGCCAATCGCGTCTTGCCGGGCAGCCACCTAACACCGGAGGACGTCCTCGCCACCTTCGCCGGTGCTAGGCCGCTGCTGGCCTTTTCAGGAACCCCCACCGCGGCCTCGCGCGAGCACCGCATCGAAGTCAGCACCTCCGGGCTGATCAGCGTGATGGGCGGCAAGTACACCACCTATCGGGTGATGGCTCGTCAGGCGGTGGAGATGGCGATGCGCTGCGGCCGCTTCAGCGGAGAGCGCTGCCTGACCGATCAAGTGCATCTGATGGAGCCGGTCCATTCCATGCTGCTTGATCAGGTGCCGGAGCTGATCCGGCTCGTCGATCCCGACACGCTCTCGCGCCTCGTGAACCGCTATGGCGCCGGCACGCTCTCCCTTCTGCACGTCGTCGGAGCCGATGCGGCGCTGGCCGACCGTCTCTGCCCGCATCACGAGTGGCTCGCCGCCGAAGGCGTCTACGCCATCCAGCAGGAAATGGCCTGCACGATCACTGACGTGATGGCGCGGCGGCTGCCCATGGCGTGGAGCGCCTGCCATGGGCTTGATGCGCTGCCGGCGGTGGAAGAGCTGTTGCAGCGCTACGGAGGTTTCAGCCCTCACCAGACGGCCGAACAGGCGGAGGACTACCTGCGATTCCTGTCGGCCGCCGTCTCCTTTCGGGAGCAGGCCGTTGGGCAGCAGCCGGTCCAGGTGGGACGCGGCGCATGACCCCATCGCAACCGGTGGACGACGCGCGCCGCTACGCCCGCGCCCGCCGGCGTCTGCTGCTGGTTGACCTGGCCTACTCGGCGTTGGTACTAGCGTTCATCCAACTGAGCAGCGCCTCGCATGGGATCGCGGAGTGGGCGCGCCGGTGGACGTCAACCGAATGGCTGGTCGTCGCGGGGTATCTGGCCGTCTTCGGGTCGCTGGTGTACGCGGCGGGGCTGCCGCTGCGGTTTTACGGCGGGTTTCTGCTCGAGCACCGGTTTCATCTCTCCCGAATGTCCTTCGCGAAATGGTGCCTGCGCGAAGCCAAGCACCTGGCGGTGAGCGCCGTGTTAGGAGGGTTGCTCATCGAGGGGTTGTACGTCCTGCTGCGGGCAGCCCCGCGCACGTGGCCGCTGTGGGCCACGCTCGGATGGGTGGCCTTCAGCATGGTGTTGGCACGCATTTTCCCGACCGTGCTCTTACCGATCTTCTATAAGACGACGCCGGTTGAACAGGAGACGTTAGTGAAGCGCCTGCTGGCCCTGTGCGAGCGCGTGAAGCTGCCGGCGTTGGGGGTGTACCGCTTCAACTTAGGAGCTGAGACGCGCAAAGCCAACGCGGCGCTGGCAGGGCTCGGCGGCACGCGGCGGGTGCTGCTCTCCGATACGCTGATTGCCGACTTCACACCGGAGGAAATCGAAGGCGTCTTAGCTCATGAGCTGGCCCACCACCGCTACCGCCATATCACGAAGCAGTTGGTCATCAGCGCGGTGGGATCGTGGGTGGCCTTCACGCTCACGCGCGCCCTCGCCGGCTTCTGGGTGGGGTGGTTGCAGTTGGAGGGCCTGGCGGATATCGCGGGGTTTCCGGCGCTGGCCTTGTGGCTCTCCGTGTTGGGGCTGATCGGCTTGCCCATCCAAAACGGGCTCTCGCGCCATTTCGAGTGGCAGTCGGACCGCTTCGCCGTGCAGACGGCCAGCCGGCCGCGCGCTTTCGCCGCCGCGCTGCGCCGCTTGGCGGCGCTGAATCTGGCGGATCCCAATCCTCCGCGGTGGGTGGTGTGGATGTTCTACGACCACCCCCCGATCACCGAGCGCATCCGGGCCGCTGAACAAACAGCCTGAAGCAATGACGCGCATGGACGGCGGTCGCACCTTTTTGGTATAGTGGACGCATGCTCGCCGAGCTAGAGATCGTGCCCATCGGAACGGAGAGTCCCAGCCTCAGCACGTTGCTGGCTGAGGTGGCGAAGCTCATCGACCAGAGCGGGTTGGATTACCGCGTCGGCGCCATGGGCACCGTGGTGGAGGGAGAGTGGGACCGGATCATGGTCCTGGCGAAACAGTGCCATCTGGCGGTGCTGCGCTCGACGAACCGCGTCATGACCACCATCCGCATCGATGACCGCAAAGACAAGCCCGGCGGCGGCCGGATCGTCCAGAAGGTCCAGTCGCTTGAAGCGAAGGTCGGCCGTCCCCTCAAGCGCTAGCGCCGCCGCGCAGCGCCGCCTGCTCCGTCACTCCGTTACGGCGCTCGTTGTTGGAACGGCCGCCATCCTGGCGGCCGTCGGGCGCGGCGCTGGCCACGCTGCTCGCGCCACACCCTCCGAAGTCATTGTCCGCCGGGTCATCGACGGTGACACCATTGAATTGTCCGACGGGCGGCTCATCCGCTACATCGGCATCGACACCCCGGAAGTGCGGCGGCGGCGCGGGGATCACTGGGTGGAGGATCCGGAGCCCTTCGGCCGGGAAGCGGCCGAGCGCAATCGGCAGCTGGTGGAAGGCAAGCGCGTGCGGCTGGAGTTTGACGTCGAGACGCATGACCGCTACGGGCGGTGGCTCGCGTACGTCTACCTCGTCGAGCCGTCAGGTTCAGGGGAGCCGACACGCGAGCTGTTGGTCAACGCGCAGCTGGTGCGCGAAGGTTTTGCGCAGCCGATGACGATTCCGCCGAATGTCGCCCATGCCGAAGAGTTCCGCGCGCTCTCGCGGGAAGCGCGCGACGGCCGTCGCGGGCTGTGGCAGCTGCGCTAGGCGGGTGGAGGGCCGGTGTGCGGCTTCGGGTGCGGAAGCGCCGGGCGCGCCGGCGCTACCTTAAGGGCGGCGAAGGCATCCAGCAGTTGCCGGTATTTCGGGGAATGGCGGATGTTCGCCAGATCCGGATCCCGGCGCAGGTGATTCAGGTCAGCGTAACCCAGCTCACACGCTCGGTGCAGGGCGTCAAGGGATTCGTCCAGCCGCTTCAGCAGGGCATAGCTGCAGGCGAGGTTGTACCACGCGATCGGATCCTGGCGGTGCAGCTGGGTCAGCCGCAGATCCACCTGCAATCCCTTATCGTGGAGGCCGCGGCGGGTGTAGGCTTCGGCCAGCGGGATCAGCACTTCGGAAAAATCGGGATGCGCGGTGAGCAGCCGTTCGTAAAAGTGAATTTCGAAATCGAGGAACTCTTCCGACTTGGTGCGTCTAGGCATTGCGAATGATGCTCCTATTGTGCCAGGGATCGAACGCTTGTCAAGTGCGCGTGATACCCATCGGTTGACGATGTCTGCCCCATCCATCGATCGCCGACTCATCGAGATGATGGTCCGCATCCGCGCGTTCATGGAGGCCCGCCGGGTGCCGGCCTTCGTCGTCGGCGGATTGGTGCGCGATCAGCTGCTGGGCCGCACCGCGCGATCGGTCAACGTGGATCTCGCCATCCCACGGCACGCCCTCGCGGTGGCCCGGGAGCTTGCCGCCGAGCTGCCGGCGGCCTTCGTGCCGCTGGATGAGCTGGCTGGGACGGCCCGCCTCATCGTCAGCGCCGACGGCCGGCGGTATGAGTTCGACGTAAGCGACTATCGCGGCCCGACGCTGGAAGCGGATCTCGGCCGGCGCGATTTCACCATCAACGCGATGGCGGTCGCCCTGGCGGATTGGCTGCGCTGCCCGCAGCAGCCCGGCCCTCTCGTCGATCCGCTCGGTGGGCAGGCCGCACTGCGCCGCCGCGAAGTGGCGGCGTGCTTTGCCGGCACCTTCGCGGAGGATCCGGTCCGCATTCTGCGGGCCTTCCGGTTTTCCGCTCAGCTCGGATTTACGCTCGCGCCCTCCATGGGAACGCTCATGGAGGAGAGCGTCGGCCGGCTCTCCACCGTTTCAGGCGAGCGGATCCGCGATGAGCTCTTCGCCATCCTGGAGACGAACGCATCGGCCGCCGCGCTGCAGGGTCTTGAAACGCTGGGGGCGCTGGATGTGCTGGTGCCCGAGCTCAGCGCGGGCCGCGGCATGGACCAGGGACCGTTTCATCATTTGGACGTGCTCGCGCACGAGCTGGAGGCGGTCCGCCAGGCCGACCGCTTCTTGGCGGACTTCGCAGAATTTTCCGAGCCGCTGCGCCGGCCGCTGGAGGCCTACTGCGCCCGCGAGCCCGTGGAGCGCCGCTCCCATCGGGCGCTGATCAAGCTCGCCGCGCTGCTGCATGATGTCGGCAAGCCGTCGAGCCGCCAAGTGCATCCCGATGGGGAGATTTGGTTCCTCGGCCACGAACACACCGGCCTGCCGCTGGCCCAGGCGGCGGTGGAGCGGCTCAAGTTGTCCAACCGGGAGGCGGAGCTGGTCTGCCGGCTCGTGCTCCATCATCTGCGGCCGGGTTTCTTAAGCCGAGAGCCGCAACTGACCCGCCGGGCCGTGTATCGGTTCTTCAAAGATTTGGGAGACGATGGCCCCGCCTGCCTGCTGGAATGGTGGGCCGACCGCATGGCCACCCGCGGGGCTCACTCCCGCCTTGACCAGGTGGATCAGCAGCGGGCCTTCCTTGAAGAGATGCTCAACGCCTATTTCTTCAAGGCCGAGGAGGTGGTGCGGCCGCCGCGGCTCATTGACGGGCATCAGCTCATGCAGATCTTCAGCCTGAAACCCGGTCCCGTGATCGGCGAGTTGCTCGCCGCCATCGAAGAGGCGCAAGCCGAAGGGCGCGTTCGCACCACCGAGGAAGCGCTGGTCTTGGCTCGTGAGAAGCTGCATGGCAGTCCGTAGTCCGCAGTCCGCAGTCCGCAGAACATGGAAGCGCTGCCGTCTGCCGTCTGCCGTCTGCGGACTGTTTCTGAGCTGTCTTCCGCTGGGGGCATGGGCTGAGGTCACGGTCGGGGTCGCGAAAGAGGAGTTCCAGTTACCAGCGAAGGTGCCGCTGGCAGGGTACAGCCGCCGCAAGGGCCGTCCGTCCACCGGCCGGCACGATCCGGTGGGCGTGCGGGCCCTCGTGCTCCAAGACGAGGAGACGACCGTCGCCATGGCCAGCGGCGACCTGCTGATTGTTGACGAGCGGCTCTTCGCGGCGGTTGAGCGGCGGCTGGCCGCCGAAGGCCTGCCGGCTGGCACCACCCTGTTCTTCTCGGCCACGCATACCCACTCGGGCCCGGGCGCCTACGGCAGCCGATTCCTTGAGAAAATTTCCATGGGGCACTTTGACCCGGCGGTCTTTGACGCGATCGTCTCGTCGGCCAGCCGCGCCATCGGTCACGCGTACCGGGCGCGCCGGCCGGCCGCCATGGCGTGCGCCTGCGCCTCCCCCGACGGGCTGGTGACGAATCGCGTGGAAGAGGGCGGCTTCGTCGACAATGAGCTGCCGGTCTGCGCGTTCTATGAACGCGGCAGCTCAACGCCGTTGGCGGTGATGGTCGCCTTCGCGGCCCACCCGACGACGTTGGGGGCTTGGAACATGGAGCTCTCGGCGGATTATCCCGGCGTGGTCATCCGCGAGCTTGAGCAGCGGTTTCCCCAGGCGGTGGCGGTGTTCTTTGCAGCGTCGGTGGGCGATCAGGCGCCGGTGAAATCCGGCGATCGCTTCGAGCGGGCGGAGTTCCTCGGCGCGCCGTTAGCGCGGCATGCCGAGCGCGTGCTGGCGGGCGCCTCCCCCCAGCCGGTTTCGGCCGTGCAGGCGCTGCAGCAGCGGCTGCTGCTGCCGCCGGCGCGCCTGCGCTTCAGCCGCCACGTGGCGCTGCCGTCATGGCTGAGCCGCCGGTTCGTCGACGATGATGCGACGGTGTCGGTGGTGCGAATCGGTGAGGCGGTCTGGTTCGGCGCACCCTGCGATCTCTCCGCCTCGCTGGGGCGGCAGCTGAAAGAAGCCGCCCGAGCGAGGGGCCTGTTTCCTATCGTGGCCGGGTTCGCCAACGACTACATCGGCTACTGCATGCCCGCTGCGAGGTACGAGTCGGGCGAGTATGAAGCGCTGATGGGCTTTAACGGGCCCCACGCGGGCGAGCTCGTCGTGGCTCGCCTGATCGAACTGCTCGATTCAGTAGCAAACAGCAAACAGCAAACAGCAAACAGTGTCAGGCCATGAGACATCTGGCTCGGATATGGTTTGTGCTGTGTGCTGTCTGCTGTGTGCTGTGTGCTAACGCATGGGCGGCCAAGGTTGAAGAGATCAATGGCCTCACGGTCGTCTATCTCGAGGGCCGCCCCTACGACATAGGCCGGCAGCACGGGCAGCTCTTGCGGCAGCAGGTGCAGGCCGCCGTCGGCCAGGTCCTGCGCCATTTCCGCCGCTACTTGAAGCTGCCGCTGGTGCGGACACTCGCCGCCAACTGGTGGTTGGACGCCGCGTGGGGGCGGGCCGCGCCCTTTATTCCATCGGAGATTTGGGAGGAGCTGCGGGGTGTGGCTGAGGGCTCCGGTGTGGCTGTGCGCGAGCTGTACCGCCTGCACGCCATTCCGGAGCGTACCTACTCCTGCGCCAACTTTGCCGCCTGGGGACGGACCACCGCGAATGGGCGCCTGATCCATTTGCGCAACCTGGACTGGAACATTAAGGCCGGCATCCAGCAGTACCCCGCCGTTTTTGTTATTCACCCCATCGGGAAGCGCGCCTTTGTCAGCGTCGGGTGGGCAGGCTTTGTCGGCCTGCTGACCGGCGTCAACGAGGCGCAGATTTCCCTCGGCCAGGTCGGCGCGGCGACGACGGATCTCAGCTTTGCCGGTGAGCCGATGGCCTTCCTGATGCGCCGCGTGCTGGAGCATGCCGGCGAGCTGGACGAAGCCTCCCGGATCATTCGCGAGGCCCGCCGCACCGTCGGCGTGAATTACGTGGTGGCCGACGCCAAGGCGCGCCGGGCGATCGCGATGGAGACGACCCATACGCTCGCGCGCGTGTTTGCGGCTGACGATCCACAGGAGCACGCCGTCAGCTATGCGCGGCCGCTGCCGGATGCCGTGCTGCGGGCGGATGCCGCGATGGACCCGGCGATTCGCGACCGGCAAACCGCCTCCCGGGGCGATCCGCAACGGCCTGGGCTGGAAGATCCCGCAGGCAGCTCAGCGTACGATGTCCGCTATCTGGGGCAGGCCGCCGGTCTTCAGGCGCGCTTTGGTTCGCTGGATCCTCTTGCTGCACAAGAGATTGCAAAGGCCGTCGCTCCAGATTCCAACATCCAGAGCGTGATCTTCGCGTGGCCTGATCTGTGGGTGGCCAATGCCGGCGCCCAGACGCCGGCCGCAAAAGGCGCCTACCATCACCTCGATCTCGTCCGCTTGCTGCGCCGCGGCGAGATCAGGTAAACTTAAGGTGTTGGCAGATCAGGGCTCTCGATAAACGCACACCCGGAGCAATCCGGGGTCGCAAAGCTTCCGGTCCCGAGCGAGGCCGCGTGAGCGGCCGAGTCGAGGGATAGCGGGGTTGCCGAAGGAGCAAGATGAACGTATCGCTCAAGAATGACCGCGGGGCCGTCTTTCTGCTCGCGGTCTATCTGTCCGCCCTCATCCTCCTCCTGCTGGGGGGGGTGTCACTGCAGCGCACCAACACCGAAGTGCGCGCTTCGCAGGTCTCCCGTGACACCCAACAGGCCTTCTGGATGTCGGAAGGCGCCCTGGATCATTTCTTCGTCCACAACAAGACCGACGCCCTGACCGCGATGACCACGCATGACGTGAAGTCGCTGCCCGGCGCGACCTTCAGGATTGTTCCGGTCCACGCCAAGATTTACAACGACACCAACGGCAAGAGCCGCCACAAGGCCAACTATGTGTTCAATCCGCAGCAAGAGATCATTTACAAGATCGAGGCCAAAAGCACGGCCGCTTCGTCCGGGCCGCAGAAGGTTACGGCCTACGTCAAGGAGGAGGGGCCGTTGACCGGCGTCTGGGCGAATGGCACGATCGCCATCGGCGGCGGCAAGTTAACCGAGACCTCCAAGGCGTTCGTCAGCGGGAACGTACTGTCATCCCGCGGTTCCGTGCTCTCGGCGATCAACCCTTCACCTGGTGGCGAGACCATCATGAACACGTTGACCCACGCCTGGCAGACGACCCACGCGGGAGATTCGGTTCTTCGCCTGGACGGGTTGATCGGCTTGTCAGAGAGCGACCCGCCGGTAACGGTCGCCTCGCCACTGGGGGACAAAGTCACCAACTGGGGCACCAACGCCAGCGATGATCTGAAGGGGATCAAGACAGGCTATGAGCTGATGCAGGGTGTTAAGGGAACCAGCTACGGCCCGGAGGCAGCGGCGCCTGAGGAGACCGGTGTGACGTTCGTCAACCCCAACGCCACCGCGGCCGGCACCAGCGACTATGTGGAGGGGGCAGTCTCCGTCGGCCTCGCCGAAACGGCGAGCATGTTCAACACCCGCAGCTGCAACCACGTGCTGACGCTGACGCAACCCGTCGTGACGATCGACAACGGGTTCGAGTGCGATGACGAAAAGGGCTCCAACACGCCTGGCGTAACCTGCGACGGGTCGATCAAGGACCGGGGCAATGGGAAGGAGGCCAGCCAGGTCATCGTGTTGTGTGCCAAGGCCATCGTGCCCAGCAGCGACCTCAGTTCATGGGGCGGGGACATCATCAACAGCCCCCCCCAGCTGGTGTTCAGGAAGCCCACCACCTTGATTTTGACCGGTAGCACGCCCTACAGTCTGGTGGGGACTCCCTTCAAGCTGCCGGGTCTGCCGACGTTTCCGATGACGCAGGAATTACTCAGCAGTTTCGGGCTGCGCTCCATGTGGAACCTGGAGCTGTCGGCGACCATCTCCGCCCACGACGATGCCGGCACACCGCAAACCGTGGAAATCCTGCAATCGGCGCTCAAAGCCAGACCGGACCGCCAATCGCCCCACGGCCTGATCTTCATGCGGCCCGGGGATGACTTTCAGGGGTCGATTTATGCGCCGGAATCGCTGGTGGTCCTGCGCTCCCGGTCTTGTTCGGAGAGCGAGGACGGCTGCCAGAATCCGCTCGCCATCCAGTATGTGGTGGGCAACGAAGTGGTCATCGAGCTGGAGTCGGATCACCTGGACATCGGCCAGGAAGGGCCGCTCGCACCGGATCCGGACGAAATCACCACCTCCCTGGTGACGTGGACCGGCCGCTAACACCGGCCGCCGGGGCGCGTCACTGCCCCAGGATCTTGACGACCACGCGTTTCTTCCGCCGCCCGTCGAATTCCGCGTAGAAGATTTGCTCCCAAGGGCCCAGATCGAGCGCGCCTTTGGTAATTGGCAGCATCGCCTGGTGGCCGACCAGCGTGCGCTTCAGGTGGGCGTCGCCGTTATCCTCGCCGGTTAAGTGGTGCTTGTACTCCTGCCCGGAAGGTGCCAGCCGCTCGAGCAGCCGCCAGAAATCCTCCCACAGCCCCTCCTCGTCGTCATTGACCCAGATGCTCGCTGTAATGTGCATGGCGGAAACGAGGCAGAAGCCGTCTTGAACACCGCTCTTCTTGACGAGGGCCTCAATCTGGTCGGTGATGTTGACCAGGTCCTGCCGCTTCGGAGTGTCGAACCAGAGGTACTCGGTGAAGGATTTCATGCGTCGAAGCTGGAGGCTAGAGGCTGGAGGCTGGATCCGGTTTCTCGCTTCCAGCTTCCAGTCTCTGCAGTTCGAGGGGCAGGCCGAAGCTGACGTCTTCGCGGGTCAGCTCCCATTCCTCCACCTGCGTGGCCCCCAGGCGCTTGAGGGCCTCCACCACCTCCTGCACGAGATGCTCGGGGGCTGAGGCGCCGGAGGTCACCCCGACGCACCCAACCCCCTCGAACCAGCCGGCCTGGATTTCGCCGGCGTCGTTGATCAGATGCGCGCGCCGCCCCGCCGCTTCGGCCACTTCCGTCAGGCGGATGGAGTTGGAGCTGTTGTTCGCCCCGATCACCAGGATGACCTCGGCGTCCTTGGCGAGAGCCTTCACGGCATTTTGCCGGTTTTGGGTGGCGTAGCAGATATCCTCCTTGGCCGGGACCACCAGCTTGGGGAAGCGCGCCTTCAGCGCGTCGATGATGGCCCGCGTGTCATCCATGCTCAGCGTTGTCTGCGTGATGACGGCCACTCGGTCGGGATCGGGCACGGAGACAGTCTTGGCGTCCTCCACCGTCTGGATCAGCCGGATCGAGGCCGGCGCTTCGCCCATCGTGCCCTCCACCTCTTCATGGCCGGCATGGCCGATCAGCAGCATGGTGGAGCCTTCGCGGGCGAAGCGCTTGGCTTCCACATGGACTTTGGTGACCAGCGGGCAGGTGGCGTCGATCACCTGCAGCTGCCGCTGCCGGGCGGCCTCATGGACCGCCGGCGAGACGCCGTGGGCGCTGAAGATCGTCGTCGCGCCCGCGGGCACCTCCGTCAGCTCATCGACGAAAACCGCGCCCTTGCGCCGCAGGGCGTTGACGACGTGGGGGTTGTGGACAATTTCCTTCCTTACGTAGACAGGCCCTGGGAAGCGCTCGAGCGCCTGCTCGACCACCTCGATGGCGCGGTCTACGCCGGCGCAGAAGCCGCGGGGTTTGGCCAAGATCACTCGCTGCAGAGGCATGTGTTCATTATACGGAAGTACCGCAGGATTAGTCCATAGTCTGTAGTCGGTAGTCCGTAGCGAAAGCGGTTTGGCTACGGTCTACGGACTTCGGACTACGGACTCGCGAGCTGCTCGTTCAAGAAGCGCAGACCGGCGTATTGGAGATAGGGCAGAGAGAGGTAGGCCGTATAGTGCCCGAACGGCAGAAACACGGCTTGCGGGCGGCCCAGCGCCCGCCACAAACGCAGGGCGTTGGCGCGGCCGATGGTGCGATCCGCCAGCGCGATCACCATGAAGACGCGCCGCCGATCGACGTAGGGGGCTAAGCGGATGGGATCGGTGTGGACCGCCTCTCGCAGGAGGCGTTCCATCGTCTCCAGGTCCATCCGGTTGCGCGCCAGGTACAAGCCGCGGGGTTGGCGAATCATCCGGTCGGGTGAGGAGGTGAGGATGTCAGCGAGCGGTCCCCCAGCCAGCGCGATGACGTGCGCGTGCAGGCGCGGCTCCACCGCCGCGGCCATCACGGTGACGATGCCTCCCATGCTGATGCCGAAACTGCCCAGCCGCGCGGCATCCACCCGCTCATGCGCCGTCATCCAATCCGTCACCTGGCGGATGCGCACCATCCCCTGGCGCAGCAGCCGCTCCAGATGGGCGACCTCATGCTCCGGAGACACCTTCAGGGTTTTGCGATGCACCAGTGCCACGTGCCATCCCTGCCGCGCGAAGGTGCGGCAGACGCCCCGCTCCACCGGGTAGTCGCCGCCGAGGATCGGGTTGAACACGATCGCACCCCGCCGGCCCACGGCATGGGATTCAAACCATTCAAACTCCACCACGGGCTCTGTCGGCTTAAGGCCCGCAGGAAGAGAGAGGGGAAATCGCACGAGGTATTCGCTGAAGGCGGCGTGATGCCGAATCAGCAGGGAAACCGCCTCGTGGCGGTGCGCGGGGTAGTCGTAGTACACGACAAGTTCTTGGGGCAGCGCCTTCAGCGTGTGAGTTGCGCCCTCCCGTAATGGCGCATAGGCGCATCCTTGGATAGCCGTCAGCACACAGCACACAGCACACAGTAAGAGCCAAAAATACTGTCTGCTGTCTGCTGTTTGCTGTCTGCTAATCATGCGGCGTCGGGCTATCGACGATCGCCGCCGCCGGGCGCACGTAGATGGGATTCGAGAAGATCCATGGCTTGCCATGGCGCATGGCCTCGACGCGGTAGACACCCGGCGTATCAACCGGCATGCGCCAGCGCGTTCCCGTGAAGCTGGCCACAGGCACGCCTCCCCGAAACAGCGTCAGGTTCGCCGGAGCCGGCAGCGCCGTGGTCAGGTGCAGCCCGTCGGTCAGCTCCACGCTATCCCCCATCACGCCAAGCACCCGGTCATCCTTCTGCGCCACGAAGGCGAATCCCTTGGCGTTGCCGATCAAGCCGATAGACATGAACGCATGTCCTTGCTTGAGGGCGGAGTAGACCTTCTCCGCTGTCAATGGTGGCTCCGGCAACAAGACATGGGTGCGCACCAGCTGGAAGACGTCGTCATACGAGGCGAACTTAATGCCCATCAGATGGAACTCATGCGCATCCGCGGAGCCGATGCCCACCACGTGGCCGTGCTGGCGGATCAGCTCGTCCCACTTCGCCAAGGGATCGTACGGCCTATCCAGAATCGAGTAGTAAAACGGCTCGGCCGGCGTCGTCAGCGTCCAGAGCACCAGCCGCATCCGGTTTTCATCCAGCGTGTCGTGCGCCACATTGTAGGCTTCCACCCCCGTAAAGCCATGGACGTTCCAGTTGCGCCAGCGGCCGTGCTTGAAGTAGGGGTGGGCGATGAACCCCAACCCGCCTTGCCGCGCCACTTCATCGATGACCTGTTGGGTGGTCAGTGCGTCGCGGTTAATCTCCTGCGTGACGTTCAGGGCCAGGTAATGGCCGTCGCGCGCGGAGATCTCCATGCCGACAAGCACGAGGGTGGCCCCGTGCCATCCTTGCAGGCCGTCGCGCAAGGGATGGAGATTGTTGTGCTCGGTGAGGATGACGTAGTCCAGCCGCTGGGCGTTGGCCACCCGCACCACGTCCTCAAACCGGCCATGGGCGTCGTGCGAGTAGGTGGTGTGGACGTGAATGATGCCCGCATAGTCGGTGTAGCCATCCTCGAGCGGAGGCTCAGCCTGCTGTGAGGCGGCCGAAGCCCGGTCGGCTGGATGCATATGGACGAGCGTCGAACATCCGTCAGCAGACAGCAGACAGCAGACAGCAGACAGCAAAAACCAGAAACACTGTGTGCTGTGTGCTGTGTGCTGAGTGCTAGCGAGGCGGCCTTTCACGGTTCGCTCCTGCCTGTGAAGGCAAATTTCTTGAGATGCAACGCGGGCACGACGGCACAACCCAGCTCTTGGCTGGGGTCAGCGATCAGGCCGCGCGTCTTGCCGACGCCGGCCACATGGCTGAACGCTTCCAGCATGCTTTGGGTGAAGCGCATCGTCGTCACCGGGCGCGTCAGCCGCCCTTCCTCGATGAGCCACGCGCCCTCCCGTGTGAGCCCGGTCATCACCGCCTCCCGCGGGTTGAGCAGGCCGTTGACGTAGTGAAACCGCGGAATCAGCACGCCGCGCGGGCAGGCGCGCAGGAGCTCCTCCATCGTGGCCGCTCCGGGTGCCATGCCCAGATGCAGCGGCAGCGGGCCCTCCGTTTCGCCCGGCGGCATCCCGTGGCCGGTGGAGGGACGGCCGAAGCGCATCCCATACAGCGTATCATACACGATGCCGGCGGCCCGGCCGCTGTCGATGAGTGTGACGCGCTGCTTCGGCGTGCCCTCGAAGTCGAACGGCATGCGCAGCATCTCGGGGTCGTTGCCGTCATCGTAGATGGTGATCCGCCGATCCATGAGTTGATCGCCCAGGCGGCCCGCCAGGCAGCTGGAGCGCTCCTCAACCGCCTTGGCCCCGAAGGCCGTGTAGCCCAGCCAGCTCACCAGTTCAGCTACGGCTTCAGGCTCGAGGATCACCTCGTAGGTGCCCAATGGCAGCGTGACCGGCTCGACCTGGCTGAGCGATTGCGCGAGCGAGCGCTTCAGCAGCGCTTCCAGATCCAACTGTGCTATGTCATGGTGCGTGCCGCTGGCGTAGCCCGACAACCTCCGGTACATCGTCACCAGCTTCGCGCTGGCCACCGTCGAGGCGGCATAGCAGGCCACGCCAGCGCAGTTGACCACCGCGAACTCATCCTCGCCGGTGACCAGGGAGCCGGCCAGCGCGGCGCCGGCTCCCTGGCAGATGCGCAAGAGCGCTTTCAGCGCCGCCACGCACTCCGTCGCTGGCAAGCGCGCCGTTGCGGGGGCATAATCCGCCCGGTCCCTGGTGCGGAAGCGCTGCGGCAGTGCCGGCAGGTCACGCTGTTGCGGAGCGTGGCGGGCGATGGTCGCCGCGGCGCGCGCGCAGCGGTTCAAGCTGGCCGCCTCCAGCGTCTCTGCGCCGGCGATCCCGATGCGGCGGTTGTGGATCACCTTGACGGTGACCCCCATGCTCTCCTGCCGCAGATCCTGATGGATGGCTTCGTAGGCGAAGCGGGAGACGCGCCGCGTCTTCGCATGCGCGCACACGCTGACCCCGTCCCCCTTTGTCCGCTTGACGAGGCCCGCCAAGGTCGTTAAGAGCTTGTTTTCACCAATCATTGGTCGTGTGTCGGTGACGGTAATCGGTGACGTTGCCCGTGTCGTTGTTCGGTGACGTCGTTCGTCTGTGACGACAAACGTCACCGACGGACGAAACGGGCCACGTCACCGACAAACGAATGACGTCACCGGAGATCATGTTGCCGCAGCAACGCTCACGTGATCGAAACGGGCATACGGCGCTCCGTGGCCGACGTGCATCAATTGCATCGGTTCGCCTTTGGCGCAATTCGGCACGCCCCACAGCTGCCAGTCCTCGCGCCGTCCCACGCCGGTGCAGCGGCCCCAAAACTGCGGGGTCATCCCCGTATACAGGGGATTCTTGACGATCGCCCCCAGGCGCCCCTCGAGGATCTCCCAGCCGATTTCCGTCGTGAACTGGAAGTTGAGCCGCCGGTCGTCGATGGACCAGCTCTTGTTGGTCGACAGTAGGTAGCCGCGCTTGACGTTGCGCATCAGCTCCTCCAGCGTGCCCTCGCCGGGCTCGAGATTGACGTTGGTCATGCGGATCAGCGGCGGCACGCTCCAGCCATCCGCCCGCATCATGCCGCCGCTAGAGGGCAGCTTCAGCCGCGCGGCCGACTCCCGCGAGCTGAGGTAGCCGACAAACCGGCCGTCACGCACCAGCTCGACCCGCCGCGCCGGCACGCCTTCGTCGTCAAAACCGAAGCTGCCCACGCCGCTGGCGACCGTGGCATCGGCAATGATGTTCACCAGGCGGGAGCCGTACTGGAGGCGGTTGAGCGCCTCCGGGATGAGGAAGCTGCCGCCGGCGTAGCTCAGTTCCTGCCCGAGCACGCGATCCAGCTCCGCCGGATGGCCGCACGATTCGTGCAGTTGCATGACGACTTGGGTGGGATGCAGGATCACCGTGGTCTGGCCGGCGCGCGGCGGCTTGGCGCGCAACAGGTGCAGGGCTTCTTCCCGCGCCGTCGAGGCACCCCCCACCAAGTCCAGCCGCTTCACATACTCGAAGCCGGCCTGCGCCAGCGCCCCGTGGTGCGAATTCGGGAACGACCGGGTTTGCACTTCGCCGCCGCTTTGCGCGACGACTTCAAGGCCCGCCCCGCTTTCGACGATCACCTGCTCGATCTGCGCGCCGTCGGTTGAGCAGAACAGCTTGCGCCGCTTGAAGAAGTCCATATGGCTGCTCGCCCGACGGATCGCATCCGGCCCCAACAGCGCCTGGTTGGCCCATAAGAGGTAGTCGAGCTTCTTTGAGAGGGGCACGTCGAAGGGATCGACCGCGCACGGCGAGCGATGCCGCGCCTTCACCGGCTCCACCGGAGCAAGGGGCCGCGGCTGCTTATTGACCGCGGCGGAGGCTCTGGCCAGGTCGATGGCGTCAGCCACCGTCCGCGCCAGGCGTGCCTTGGTCACATGCGGGGTGGAGGCGAAGCCCCACGAGCCCTTCAGGAGCACCCGGATGCCGATGCCGGCGCTTTCAGAGAGGCTGACCGTGGTCACGCAGCCCTGCTCGGCGAGGAGATGTTCGTGGAGCAACCGCTCCCAGCGGACGTCGGCGTAATCGACGCCGCGCCGTTTCAAATCGCGGATGAGCGACTCGATGAGGTCGCGAGGCACCGAGCGGTCGGCCATGAAAGTTTGACGAATCATAGCATAGGGAATTCTGGTTGTCCTCCATAGTTCGGTGACGTCATTCGTCTGTCGGTAACGTAGCCCGCTTCGTCAGTCGGTTACGTGATTCGTCAAAGACGTAAGACGAACAACGTTACCGAACACCGACACGGGCTACGTCACCGATGAACGTCACCGACAAACGGACCAGGTAGCTTGGACGCCGCGTTTCGTCTAGTATAGAATGAACTCCCATGGACTACATCCCGCGCGCGACGCTCGATCGCGCGTTCCACGCTGTCAGCCGCCGCTCGCTGCACGACCGCCTGCATGCCGTCCGCGCGCTGGCCGAGGTGCGCGGCATGTCGTACGTCGACGACGCCGGCCGCGCGCGGACCATCGACATCGCGCTGAAGCCCTGGCTGCTGACCAGCACGCAGCTCTATACCTTCCACCAGATGGCCCAGCAGCTGGCGGAAGCGCTCTTGCGGCTCTCGCACCTCTATGCCCGGGTGCCATCGGTGCGGGCGGTCATCCCCTTCGAGCCGGCGCGCGCCGCGTGGATGCAGCTGGCTGTCCATCCGCGCAGCCGCCCGCTGGGGGTGATCGGCCGGCTCGACTCCACCGCCATCTACGATCATGCCAACTGGCGGGACGCCTTCCGCATGCTGGAGCCCAACGCGGTGGGCGTAGGCGGCGTGCACTACGCGCCCACCGCCTGCTCGATCACCCTGGATGTGGTCGGCGACGTGCTCGCGCGCGCGCTGCCCGGCCATGCGATCACGGCCACGCCGGATCCGCGCCAGCTGCTGGTCGATGAGCTGCACGCCGTCTCGCGGCGGCTGGGCCGGCCGGTGCGCGGCATCGCCCTCATCGAAAACACCGACTTTACCACCGGCACCGATGAGTTTCAGGAGCTGGCCGGCTACCTCAATGGGCGCGGGCTGCGGGCGGTGGTGACGGATCCGCGCGAGGTGCGGCTGGTGCGGGGGCAGTTCGTCGCGAAGGGCACGGCGGTGGATCTGTTGTACCGGGACTCCGAGCTGGCCGAGTTTGTCGAGATGGAAGCCTCAGGCCGGCGGCTTTCCGGCATGCGCGAGGCGGTGCGCCAGGGGCGCCTGATCTCGGGGCTG
>JACQRD010000009.1 GCA_016206675.1 Candidatus Omnitrophota bacterium | reverse complement strand
ACGCACGAGGAGCGGGTGGACCACATGCTCAAGCTGCGCGATCTGCAGGATGAGGTGCCGGGCTTCACCCCGCCCCGTGGGGCGGGGTTCATGAGCTTCATCACGCTGGCCTACCAGCCCGGCAAGACGCAAGTCGTCAGCCGCCAGGCCTCAGCCTTCGAAGACCTCAGGACGATCGCCGTCGCCCGCCTGCTGCTCGACAACTTCCCCCACATCAAGGCCTATTGGGTCACCATGGGGGAGGAAATCGCCTCGGTGGCCCTGCACTTCGGCGCGGATGACATTGACGGCACCATCGGGGAGGAGCGCATCATGCACGCGGCCGATGCCGCTTCCCCCGTCACCCTGACCCGCGCCCGCCTGATCGACTTAATCCGCGAGGCGGGCTGCACCCCTGTGGAGCGAGATGCCCTCTACCGTACCGTCCAAGTCCACGGCGACGGCGCGCATTGCGAAAGTTCCGTACCTTAATACCGTGCCGTTCTTCCGGGGAGTGGCCTGGGAAGAGCGCTACGAGGTGGTGGAGTGCGCGCCGCGCGAGTTGGGCCGGCAGGCATCGGCCGGCCAGGTGGCGACCGGCCTCTTGCCGATCGTTGATTTCTTCAGGCTTGAGCCGGCCTTCGAGCGGCTGGGCCGCTTCGGCATTGCGGCGCGCGGACGCGCCCACAGCGTGATGCTCTTCTCGCGCCGGCCCATCCGGCAGCTTGACGGCGCGGTGGTTGCGGTGACGGAGCAGACCTCAACGAGCGCTGTGCTGCTGCGGCTGCTGCTGGAGCAGCGCCATCACGTGATTCCCGCGGCGTATGAGCCGCGTGACTACGATGGGGAGGCGGGCCGGGGGGCCGGGGATGCGCTGCTCTTGATCGGCGATGAGGCACTGCGGTTTCAGCAGGTCAACACCCAGTATCCGTTTGAGATCGACCTGGCTTTTGAATGGTGGCTGTGGCAGCACCAGCCGCTGACCTTCGCCGTGTGGGCCATCCGCAAGGACGCCGCAGAGAAGGATAAGAAGCAAATCGAGGCGGGCCTCGCGCGAGCGCTGGCCATCAACCAGAAGGAGTTCGCCGCCATCGGCAAGGAGCAGGAAGCTTCACTGGGTCTGCCGGCCCATGAAATCGAGCGCTATCTGGACAGCTTTATCTATCGCCTCGGTTCTGCGGAAGAAGAAGGCATCGCCACCTTCAGGAAGCTCGCGAATGAGCATCAGTTGCTCTGAGGCCATCGAAGAGAAGGTGCTCTCCGGCCGCGGCTTAAGTCGGGAGGAAGGCCTGCAACTGTGGCAGCAGGGCGATCTGCTGGAGCTGGCCTATCTGGCCAACCACGTCAGGCGGCGGCTCCATCCTGAGCCGGCGGTCAGCTTCGTCATCGACTCGAATCCCAACTACACCAACGTCTGCATCACCGACTGCATCTTCTGCGCGTTCTATCGCAAGCCGGGCCAGAAGGACGCCTACACGCTCACCGTCGAGCAGGTGATGGAGAAGGTGCAGTCCGCCGCCGATCTTGGGGCGACGACGGTGCTGCTGCAGGGCGGGCATAACCCGGCGATCCCGCTCGACTACTACCTCGAGCTTATCCGGGAAACCCGCCGCCGGTTTCCGCAGATCACCCCGCATTTCTTCACCGCCTCGGAAATCACCAACATGGCGCAGGTCGCCGGGTTGACGATCCGCGAGGTGCTGCAGCAGTTGAAGGAGGCCGGCCAGCACACGCTGCCCGGCGGAGGCGCTGAGGTGCTCTCCGACCGCATCCGGCGCCGGCTGGCGCCGAAGAAGGGGGGCGCTGAGGCGTGGCTGTCGGTGCACCGGCAGGCCCACGAGCTGGGCTTGAAGTCGACGGCCACCATGATGTTCGGCCACATCGAAGAGGACCAGGACATCATGGACCATCTCGACGCCATCCGGAACCTGCAGGATGAAACCGGCGGTTTCACGGCGTTCGTGCCGTGGACCTTCAAGCCCGGCAACACACCGCTGCTGAAGCACATCCCTGAGCACGCCGGCCCCACGCGCTATCTGCGCATGATTGCCTTCTCCCGGATCTATCTGGACAACTTCCCGCACATCCAGGCGTCGTGGTTTTCGGAGGGCAAGAAAACCGGCCAGATCGCGCTGCACTTCGGGGCGGATGATTTCGGCGGCACCCTCTTTGAGGAGAACGTCCACGCGGCCGCCGGCTTCGTCAATCCCGCCATTGCGCCACGGCCTGCGGCCGTGGGCGGCATGGTCGTGCAGCAGCCAACGGGGGGGCGGGATGTCGCCCCCATCGGAGCCGGAGTGCCGGTGCCAGGAGCTCTGCCCGCGGGGCTCCATAAGACCGCCGTCGATGAGATCATCACGCTGATCCACGAGTCCGGCTTCGATGCGGCCCAGCGCACGACGCGCTACGAGATTCTGCGCCGCATCGCGCGGCCGTTAGTGGCGGGTGATGCGGGGATGCCCGCGAAAGGGACGCCGAAGGAGGGATCCCTGAGCGGGCGCCCCGCAGCAGGACCCGCCACCGGCGCTGCTCGATGATGAACTGGTCAGATATTGTTCGCCGGTCGCTGAGCGGGGAAGGCATCACGCGCGACGAGGGCCGGGCCATCCTCGCGCTGCCGGATGAGCAGGTGATGGAAGCACTCCAGGCGGCCTTCGAGGTGCGCAAGGTGCTTTTCGGCAAGCGGGTGAAGATCTGCGTGCTGCAAAACGCCCGCAGCGGCCTCTGCCCGGAAGACTGCCACTACTGCTCCCAATCCTCCGTCTCCTCCGCCAAGATCGACAAGTATCCCCTCATGGAGAAAGAACAGCTCATCGACGGCGCGCGGCGGGCCCATCAAGGGGGGGCTAAGCGCTACTGCATGGTCACCAGCGGCCGCGGGCCCAGCGATGAGGATATCGAGCGTTTCTGCGACGTCACCCGCGCCATCAAGCAGGAGCTGCCGCTGGAAATCTGCGTTTGCGTGGGCATCCTCTCCGAAGCGCAGGCCCGCAAGCTCAAAGCGGCCGGCGTCGGGTGGGTCAACCACAATCTCAACACCAGCGAGCGGTTCCATCCGGAGATCTGCACGACGCACACCTACCAGGATCGGATCGAGACCATCCGCAACGTCCGCAAGGCCGGCCTGATGACCTGCAGCGGCGGCATCATCGGCATGGGCGAAACGGACGAGGACATTCTGGACTTGGCCTTCGCCTGCCGCGAGCAGCGGATGGATTCCATCCCAGTCAACTTCCTCCATCCGATCAAGGGCACGCCAATGGAGGCGCACCGGTTCCTCACGCCGATGAAATGCCTGAAGGCGCTCTGCCTCTTCCGCTTCCTCAACCCGACGAGCGAAATCCGCGCCGCCGGCGGGCGCGAGGTGAACCTGCGCTCGCTGCAGGCACTGGCCCTCTACCCGGCGAACTCCATCTTCGTGGAGGGGTATCTCACCACCCCGGGCCAGGGCGCGACCGACGCGCACCGCATGATCGAGGATCTGGGCTTCGAAGTGGAGCCAACCGACCTGCCTGCCGAAGCCGGTACGGCGTAGGCAGAAGTCGTCACGCAACCAGCATAGCGGGGGATCGATGGCGAAGCGGTGGATTGTGACGGCGCTGGGCAAGGACCGGCCGGGCATCGTCGCCGGCGTGACCCAGGTGCTCTACAAGCTCGGCTGCAACCTTGAAGACTCGGCCATGACGCGGCTTGAAGGGGAGTTCGCCATCATGCTGATCCTCTCCGGCCGCGCCTCCGTCACGCCGGAGAAGCTGCGCGCGGCCTTCAGCACGCTGCAGCGCCGCTTGAAGCTGGTGGTCTACGTCAAGCCCCTCTCACGCCAGGAGGCGACCACGCCCCGCGGCCGGGGCAAGCCCTTCATGATTTCCGTCTACGGGTCGGATCGGCCGGGGATCGTCTTTCGCGTGGCCGACACGCTCGCCAAAGCCGGCGTCAACGTCACGGATGTGCACACGCACCGCAGCGCCGGCAAAAGGCCCTCCCTCTATTTGATGCTGCTTGAGGTGGAAGTGCCTTCCCGCGTGAAGCTGGCGGCCCTTGAGCGGCGGCTGAAAACCCTCGGCGGCTCGCTGGGCGTGCGGGTCAACCTCCGCCCTTCGGACACCACGGTGTTGTGACGGCCTGCCGCCGTCGCCATGTCCGTCCTCTCGATTCGCCGCCTGCCCGATCCGATCCTGAATCAGCCCACCCATCTCGTGGGACGTTTCGATGCTCCCACGCAGCGGTTCATCGACCAGATGATCGCCACCATGCGCCACCATCCGCGCTGTGTGGGCTTAGCCGCGCCGCAAGTGGGCAGCCGGCTGCGCATCGCCGTCATGGACGCCTCCGCGCACCCAAAGGCAGGCAGGACGCACGGGCTGCTCGTGCTGGTCAATCCGGTGCTGGGTGAGCCGGAGGCTGCGGAGATCCGGCGAGAGGGATGCCTGTCGATCCCGGCTTTTACCGGCGACGTCCGGCGCGCAACGCGCGTGCACCTGAGGGCCCAAGACCGCGAAGGGCAGGCCTACGAGCGGCGGCTGGAGGGCTTCGAGGCGGTGGTGGCCCAGCACGAGGTGGACCACTTGAATGGCAAACTCTTTCTCGACCGCGTTGCCAATCTCGCTACGGACGTCTTCCGCCGCAAGACGTATTTGTAAGATACTGTGTGCTGTCTGCTGACTGCTGTGTGCTAGGTTTTGAGTGGCTCAATCACGCTCAGGCGGGGGGCACGGGGGATGAGGCCGGCCGCATGCGCGCGGTCGAAGAGCAGCCGCAGCGCCTGGCGGCAGGGTTTCGAGAGGGTGAGCGAGTCCTCGTTGACGTACATCCCGATGAACTGCCGCGCGCGGTTGGCATCGATGCCGCGCCCGTACTGCATCGCGTACTCCACCGCCTGCTCCTGGTGGGCGAAGCTGTAGAGGATGCTGTCGCGGAAGACCGTCGCCACGTCCTGAGCCAGCGCCTTCTTCAGCGACTTCTTGACCACGTTGAGCCCCAGCGGCAGCGGCAAGTGGCTCTGCGCCTGCCACCACGTGCCCAGATCCAGCACCGGCAGCAGCCCCGCATCCCGGTAGATCAACTGCCATTCGTGGATCACCAGCCCGGCCGCGACCTCATCCCGTAGCACCGCTTGCGGAATGTCCGAGAAGGGCATCACGACCGGCTCAAAGTCCGGCACGGCCAGCCGCAGCAGCATGTACGCGGTCGTTTGAAGGCCAGGCACCGCAATGCGCTGCCCCGCAAGTTCCTGCGGGCTGCGCGGCTGCTTCGAGATGACCAGCGGCCCGTAGTCGCGGCCCACGCTTGAGCCCACCGACACGATCCAATAGTCGCCGGAGAGCGCCGGGTAACTGGCGGCCGAAATCGCAGTCATGTCCAGCTCGGCGCGCTGGGCGCGCTGGTTGAGCGCCTGGATGTCTTCGATGACGTGCTCAAACCGCAGCCCGCGCAGGTTCAGCGCGCCTGCGGCGATGCCGTAGAACATGAACGCATCGTCCATATCCGGCGTATGCCCTACTGTGATGACTCCTAAAGCACTACTTTGGTTCGGAGTTCGTAGTTCGGAGTTCATAGCAAAGACCATAACCGCATGGTTCGGCTACGAACTACGAACTTTGAACTCCGAACAAACGCATCACGCCCATTCCTCATAATGCAGTTTCTCGCGAGGCACACCCCAGCTCTCCAAATCCTTGCAGACGGCTTTGACGACTTCGAGCCAGCCGCAGAGGTATAGCTCCTTATTGGCGTAGTCCGTGATGTGCTTCTGAAAGATCTGCTGGACGTGGCCGGTTTCGCCGCGCCAATCCTTGGGGCGGCTGACCGTCGGGATGTAGCGGAAGTTGTGCCGTAAGTTCGCCAGCGAGCGGAACTCCGATTCGTAGAGCAGGGCGTGCTCGTAGCGCGTGCCGAAGAGCAGCCAGATCGTGCCGGGAAAATTGACGTGGATCAGGTGCTTGATCATCGCGCGCAACGGGGCTACCCCGGTGCCGGTGGCGATGAAGACCGGCTCGTAGTCCAAGGACTCCTTGAGCAGGAAGTTACCATGGGGACCGGAAATGGTCACCTGCTCGCCCTCCTTGAGCTGCCAGAACCACGTGGAGGCGATGCCGCCCTCGACGTGCTGGATGCACAGCTCAATTGAGAGCGGCTCGTGGGGCGGGGAGGCGATGGAGTAGGCGCGCTTGACCACGCTGCCGTCCTTCGGCACGTTCATGATGACGAACTGGCCGGCCTTGAACTCGATCCTGGGCGGCTCAAGCAGCTTGAAGCGGAAGCCGCGGACGTTGTAGGAGAGGCTGTCGATGCGCTCGAGGACGGCGCGGTAGTGCGTAGCTGGCATCGTCGATGT
>JACQRD010000068.1 GCA_016206675.1 Candidatus Omnitrophota bacterium | reverse complement strand
GTCCCAGCCCGGCACGTAGGGCGCATCGAAACCTTGCAGGGTTTTGTACCGGACGATGATGTCCTTGAGGATCTTGTTGAGCGCGTGGCCGATGTGGATGTCGCCGTTGGCGTACGGCGGCCCGTCATGCAGGACGAACGGCGGATGGCCCTTGCGCGCCTGGCGGATCTGCCCGTAGAGATCCATGGCCTGCCAGTGCGCGAGCATCTGGGGCTCGCGCGCCGACAGGTCGGCCTTCATCGGAAAGCCGGTCTTGGGCAGATTGAGGGTGGACTTATAGTCCATCGAGGGCTAACGCAGGCGCACGCTGAGGTCGAACAGCGTCCTGACGAGGAACATCCGCAAAAAGTAGATCCCCATGAAGGCGACAATCGGCGAGAGATCCAGCATGCCGACCGTGACGAACGGCAGGCGGCGCCGGATCCAGTCGAAGACCGGCTCGCTGACGCTGCGCAAGAACCGCACGACCGGGTTGAAGGGATCCGGGCTGACCCAGGAGACGAGGACCGCCACGATCAGCACCAGGTTGTACAGCTCCAGGACCTTGTCAATGATGAACGCGACGGCCTGCACGAAATTCCCGAGGACGAACATTCTCCCCTCCCTCCCGGTATCAGATACCAGCTTTAGGTCGGTATCTGATACCAGTCGATTAGGACCACGATAACGTGCGCGACCGGCGGGCGGCGGCGGTCATGGCCTCAACTAGTGACGCGCTCACCCGGCGCACGGTCAGCACGCGCAGCGCGGCTTCTGTGGTGCCGCCTTTGGAGGCCACCTTCGCCATCAGCGCGGCGGCGTCATCCGGCGAGGCGTCCAGCAGGCGCGCGCTGCCCTTAAGGGTGTGCCGAATCGCCTGCGAGGCGACCGCCTCAGGCAAGCCCAGTGCTTGGGCGGCGCGCTGCCAGGCGTCAACCAGGAAGAAGACGTAGGCCGGCCCGGAGCCGCTGACCGCGGTGACGGCGTCGAAGTGCCGCTCCGGCACTTGGACGACGGCGCCGACGGCCTGAAACAGTGCTGCCGTGATGGCGCGATGGCGCGCACTCGCCCTGGCGTTGAAGGTGAGCGCGGAAAATCCGCAGCCGACGGTGGCCGGCAGGTTGGGCATGACGCGCGCCAGTGCCACGCCCGGCAAACGGCCGCCCAGCCAGCGCAGCGTCATCCCGGCCGCGATGGAAATCACCAATGGGTGCTGCTGCAGCCCTTGAGCGAGCTGGGCTGCCACCTCGGGAAACTGCTGTGGTTTGACCGCCAGGATGATCACATCCGCCCGGCGCGCGACGTCGAGATTGCTTTTCACGATGCGCGCCTGGAAGCGACGGCGCGCCCGCGCGCAGGCTTTCGGATCGGCGTCGGCGACCACCAGACGAGCGCCCGGCACCCCCTGCCGGCGCAGCCCTTGGATGAGTGCTGAGCCCATCTTCCCTGCTCCGATAACACCGATGGTCAGCCCACGCAGCGCCTTCATCTATATAGCAGTCCCTGGCCGCTCCCCAAAAATGGCCGTTCCAATCCGCACAAAGTCCGCCCCTTCTTCTATAGCCACCTCGAAATCGTGGGACATGCCCATGGACAGGCTCAAGGCTGGAGGCTCAAGGCTCAAGGCGGATGCCACATCGTCACGCAACTCGCGCAGTCGTCTGAAATGCGGACGGGCATCTTCTGAATCCGCGCTGTAGGGCGCGATGGTCATCAGTCCCTTCAATCTCAAGTTGGTGCAGGAGTTCAGGAGACGTGCAAGCGCGACCGCGTCACCCGGCGCGCAGCCGAACTTTGTGGGTTCCTGAACAATTTTGACCTGCAGGAAAACCTCCAGACGACGAACGCTCTTGCCTTCAGCCTTGAACCTTGAGCCTTGAGCGACCTCTGCCGCATGACGCTCCAACTCGCCGATCAGCGCCAGAGAGTCAACCGAATGAATGACGTCAAAGAGCTCGACGGCGCGCTGGGCCTTGTTGCGCTGCAGATGCCCGACGAGGTGCCACCGCACTGGAAAGGCGTTCTGGGTTCGGGGTTCGGGGTTCTGGGCAACTACCCTCAACCCTGAACCCTCAACCCTGAACCTTGCCTCTAGCTCTTGCCGCTTGGCGGCGGCTTCTTGCACGCGGCTTTCCCCCACGTCGGCCAGCCCGCAGCGAATGGCCTCTTGGATCACGGAGACCGGAAGGGTTTTTGTGACACCGATGAGGGTCACCGCTGTGGGATGGCGGCCGGCGCGACGGCAAGCGCTCGCGATGCGTTCTCGGACGTCGTCCAGCTGCAACACGGGCGCTACTGTAACACAGCGGATTCCGACGGTCAATCGAGTGAGTTCGATGGAGAGCAGACAGCAGTCAGCACACAGCAGACAGCACAAGACAAAAACCCGTAGCCCCTGCTACGGGCTTGAACTGTTTGCTGTGTGCTGTGTGCTGCGTGCTGCCGTTTAGAAGTATTCCGTCAAGATGGTGCGGGTCTGATGCAGGACGCGATTGAACAGGCGCTGCGGCCTCGGCAGCAGCTCCTCCGAGGTCGCGGTGGCTGACTCCAGCAGACCAATCACGGTGGCCAAGCCCACTTGCCGGGACAGATCGCCCAGCTGATGGGTGCGCGGGCTGCGGCACATCGTGGCGCAGACGCCAGTCAGCGTCTCCATCCGCTCCGCGAACCCATCGATGAGCGCGCCGCGGCCGATCAGCAGCAGCGCATCGGGCTTCGGTTGGCCCTCCAGCAGCCGCTGCACCGCCTGCTGCAGCGGATGCCACTGCTCCTCGACGAGCTTGCGCACTTCCGGCCGGCGGCACGCGGTGCCTTCGAGGCTCCAGGTCGCCGCCTGGCTCATCGTCACCTGCAGCGCGGCGGCGATACGCTCCGCCAGGATCGCGCCGCCGAAGGGCACGACTTCAAGAGCGGCGAGCGCGCCTTCCACGAGCAGGCCGAGATCGGCGCTGAAGCCCCCGACGTCCACCGCCAACACCCGTTGGTGCCGCAGCTCGTGATGCTGCTGCACCGCCACACTGAGCGGCAAGGTGTACGTCAGGCGGGCCACCTCAAGGCCGGCCGACTCCACCGCCTGCACCAGGGCGCGCCGGGCGGCCAGCGGCATCGTCACGATGTGATAGGTGCCGCAGAGCCGCGTGGCGGAGAGCCCCTTCGGGTCGCGCACGCCGTCGAAGCCGTTGCCGCGGCAGCCAAGCCGTTCGACGAGCAGGGCCTCCCGATCCACGCTGAGTGCTTGCGCGAGCGCGCCCTGCTGAAGCCGCTCCAGATCGTGCGCGCGGATGGTCAGCGGCTCATCCCCCAACGCGATCGACGCCTTGACGAGCTCGCTGTTGAGCAGCGGATGCCGGATGCCCACCAGCGCCCGGTCGCACTCCGCGTTGACGGCCGTCGCTTCCAGCGCCTGCTCGATGGTCCGACCCACCAGCAGCGGATCGCCGAGCCAGCTGCCCGGCGCCGCCGGATAGGGCACCAGGCTGCTGCCCAGCAGCTCGAAGCCCGGCGCGTGCTCATGCGGCAGGCCGATGGCACAGGCGACCTTCGTGGAGCCGACATCGAGCGCAACCAGCGGGTGTGCTGCCATCAGTACCCAAGTTGGCTGAGGGTTCGGGGTTCGGGGTTCAGTGTGTTTTCATGTTTACGATGCCCGCGGCCCGACGACCGGCTGCTGGAATCTGACGTCGATGTAGCGGATGGGCATGGAGGGCTGCCTGGCGAGCATCCGCAGCGTGGCTTGCAGGCGCTCCAGATGCGCGTCGAGCTCCGCCTCCCCGCCGCAGCGGATCTCCAGCTCATCATCCAGCACGAACCGAATCTGCTGCGCATCCGACACGTTGATCTCCGTTAAGCGCCTGGCGATCGACATCGGTGCGCGCTGCAGCGCCGCCAACACCCGCAGGGCCAACAGCAGCCGCTCATCCGTACTCAGCTTGCCGGCTCTCAACAGCACGCTGCCCTGCAGAAATCCCGTCAAGCGGATGAGCCGCTCCATCGGCTCGACCGTGCCGCCCGGTAAGATGAAGCCGTCGCGATCCACGGCGTACCACCGATCAATGCGCACCTGGGCCACCGGCGCGCGCTCGATGGCATGGACCCGGATCGTGTTGGGGAGCTGGCGGATAATGCGCACGTGCTGTAGATCCGGCCGCTGCTGCTGCAGACGCTCCGAGAGCGCGCGCAGGTTGACGTGCCAGATATTCTGCCCGATCAGCGATGGGGGCAATTCGAGCGCCATATTGGGAGGCACCGAGAGGGAAGCCACGTGAAACGCCTCGGCGCGCTGGATGAAGCTTCCCATCGCCCATCCCGTCAGCCCCAGGCAGCAGGCCAGTGCGAGGGGTTGCGGATGGCGCCACAGCCAGCGCCCGACGGCCGCCAGCCCCCGCCACAGCTGCGGCAGCAGGCCGGCCCATCGCTGACGCCGCCGGCGCGCGCGCGACGTCGCCATCACCGCTCAACGGGTGCCCGGCGCGCGAGAGGCTGCGCGGCCATCAGCACCAACTGCTCGCAGAGCTCCTCATACGAGATGCCAAGGTGGGCTGCCGCTTTCGGCAGCAGGCTCGTCGGGGTAAACCCCGGCAAGGTGTTGAGCTCCAGCAGCACCGGCACACCGTCGGGCCGCAGGATCAGATCCGAACGGGACAGATGCCGGCAGCCCAGCACGCGGTGGGCCTTCAGCCCCACCGCCTGGATGCGCCCCGCCACCTCTTCGGGCAGCGGGGCTGGCACAAGGTAGTCGGTCGCCCCCACGGTATATTTGGCCGTGAAATCGAAAAACGCCTGGTGGGGGCGGATTTCCACCACGGGCAGCGCGGTCTCGCCGAGCACGCCCGCCGTCACTTCGCGCCCCTCAATGAACTCTTCGATGACCACCTCGCGGCCAAACTGCCCCGCCGCGGCGGCGGCGGCGGGCAGATCGCGCGGAGTGCGCGCCAGCGAGACGCCGATGCTCGAGCCTTGGTCCGACGGCTTGACGACCAGCGGATACGTCCACCCCTTAAGCAGCTGCAGGTCGAGCGATTGCGCATCGGCCGCGCACCACTTCGGCACCGGCAGTCCGGCGCGCTCAAAGACCTTGCGCGAGGCGATCTTATCCATCCCCAGCAGGCTGGCCTCAGGCCCGGAGCCGACGTACGCCACCGGCAGCTCCTCGCAGACCTGTTGAATGGTGCCGTCCTCGCCGAATTGCCCGTGCAGCGCGAGAAACACAACGTCCGGATGGCCCGCCAGGATCGCGCGCCGCACGTGCGCGCACGCCTCCTCGATCGTCATGTCGCGCGGCAGGACGACCGGCTCCACCGCCCACCCGCGCTGTGCTAGCGCGTCGGCGACGCCATGGCCGCTCTTGAGGGAGATGGCATGCTCCTCGGAGGGGCCGCCCATGAGTACGGTGATTTTCATTGAAGAGAACCGTTGCTCAGGCTGTCCATCGCTGGCCGATCATGCGGAGTTCCGGTTCAAGGCACACGCCGGACGCTTCCCGCACCCGGTGCTGGACGTACTCCATCAGCGAGAGCACGTCGTCGCAGGTGGCGTGGCCCACGTTGACGATGAAGTTGGCGTGCCGCTGCGAAATCTGGGCGTCGCCGATGCGCGCCCCTTTGAGCCCCAGCTGATCGATCAGCCGGCCGGCCGGCACACCCGGCGGATTCTTGAACGCGCATCCCGCCGAGGGCAGCCGCACCTCCTGGGAGCTGTTGCGGTACTGCAGCGCGCGCCGGATGCGCTCATATGCCTCTTCGGGTGCCACCTTCGGAAACTGCAGCACCACATGGCTGATGATGCCGGGCTCCAGCGCGGCATCGCGGTAGCTGAAGGCCAGCTGCTCGCGCATGAGCAGGCGCTGGGTGCCGTCGAACCGCACCAGATGCACCTCCTGGACGAAGCGCCCGATCTCCTGCGCGTTCATCGACACCGCACCCCCCACCCAGCCCGGTAAGCCGGCCAAGGCTTCCAGCTCACCCCAGCCGTGCTTGGCCGCCAAGTAGACGAGCCGCTGGGTCAGCAGGGCCGCGCCGCAGCGCACCCGCACCATCGGGCTGTCCGATTCGCTCACATCCTGGATCGTCCGGAAGCCGCGCCCCAAGTGCACGACGAGGCCGCAAATACCGCGGTCGGGTGCCAGCGTGTTGGTGCCGCCGCCGACGACGCAGACCGGCAGCCGCCGGCTGCGCGCCTCGCGCAGCACGCCGATGAGCTCCTCCAGCGTGGAGGGCTCGGCGAAATGCTCGGCCGGGCCGCCGATGCGGAAGCTGGTGTGATCAGCCAGCGGCTCGCGCTGGCGGACGCAGTTCGTTGGCCAAAGCATGGCACATCTCTCCAATGTCCCCCGCTCCGAGAAAGAAGATCGTATCGCCCGAGCGGGCGATGCGGCTGACATACGCGGGCAGCTCCAGCTTCGGCACGTAGCGCACGCAGGGGTGGCCGTGCGCCTTGATCAGCTCGGCCAGCCGCTGCCCCGAGACGCCGGCGATCGGCGGCTCAAACGCCGAGTAGATGTCCGTCACGATCACCCCATCCGCCCGGTCGAAGCAGCGGGCGAATTCCCGCTCGAGCAGCTGGGTGCGGGAAAAGCGGTGCGGCTGAAACACCGCCAACCGATGGCGCCCGACGGTGGGGTCGGCGGAGAGCGTGGCCTGGATTTCCGACGGATGGTGCGCGTAATCTTCCACGAACCAGATGTCGCCGGGCAGGCGCAGGACGTGGAACCGCCGCCCCGTGCCTTGAAACGCCGCCAGGGCCTCCGCCACCGTCACCATCGGCAGGTCCAGCGCCAGAGCTGCGCTGATCACCCCGAGGGCGTTGAGCACGTTGTGGCGGCCCGGCACCTGCAGCCGGAATTCCCCCAGCCGGCGGCCCCGATACAGCGCGCGGAAGCGGCTGCCGTGCCCTTCGAGCCAGCAGCGTTCCACCGTGACATCGGCATCCGATTCCAGTCCGTAGCCGATCTGCGAGGCATGAAACAGCGCCCCGCGGATGATGAGATCGTCGTGGCAATACACCAGCGTTCCGCCCGGCTTCACCTGCCGCACGAACTGCTGGAAGGCTGTCACCAGCCGGTCGAGCGTTTGATAATGATTGAGATGCTCCCGGTCGATGTTGGTGACGATGGCCACGTCGGGAAACAGATGGAGGAAGGAGCCGTCCGATTCGTCCGTTTCCGCCACCAGGTAGCTGCCGCGCCCCGAGCGCGCGTTGGTGCCGCTGGAGAGCATCATGCCCCCCACCATCACGGTCGGATCCCACCCGGCATGGATCAGCAGATTCGAGACCATGCCCGAGGTGGTCGTCTTGCCGTGCGCCCCGGCCACGGCCACCAACCGCCGGGGTGCGGCGAGCTCCGCCAGCAGCTCCCCGCGGCTGATCGTTCGAACGCCGCGGGCACGGGCGGCCGCCAGCTCGGGATGCTCCGGCGAGACGGCTGAGCTGTAGATGAGCAGATCGATGCCGGCGGCGTGCGCAGGAGCATGGCCGATGGCGATCGCTGCGCCCCGCTGCTGCAAGCGGTGCGCTAAGCTGTTGAGCTTGGCGTCGCAGCCGGAAACCGCCCAGCCCTCCTCGAGGCAGATGCGGGCCAGGCCGCTCATGCCAATGCCGCCGATCCCCATGAAATGCGCGCGCAACGCCGGGGCCGAGGAGCGGCTCATGCGTGGCATCGTTTCGTTGTGGCGAGCTGCATGATCTCCTGGGTCAGCCGCTGCGCGGCGTCGGGGCGGCTCAACGTCCGGATGCACCGGCTCATGGCCGCCCGCCGCGCCGCATCCGACAGCAGCCGGCGCACCTCGTCCAGCACGCGCTGCGGGGCGGCCGCGGCTTCCTCGATGACGAGGCCGCCGCCGCACGCCTCAACCACGCGCGCGTTGGCCCGCTGATGCCCGCCGGCGTAAGGAAACGGGATCAACACCGATGGCAGACCGCAGCGGGCCAGCTCCGCGACGGTGGAGGCCCCGGCGCGCGCCAGCACCAGGTCGGCCTGCGCGTAGGCGGCATCCATGTCCGTGAGAAACGGGGCCACCCATGCCGCCAGGCGGGCGACCTGATACGCGCGCTGCACCGCCAGGACATCCGCCGCCCCGGTGAGATGCACGAATTGCCACGTGGCGCGCTCGCGAGGAGCGATCAACGGCATCAGCTGCATCATCATCTGATTCATTACGCGCGAGCCCTGGCTGCCGCCGAGGATGAGCAGCGTGGGCCGCTCGGCCGACAAGCCGAAGCGTCGGGCCGCCTCGGCCCGCGAGGTGCTCCCCAGCGCCGGACGGACGGGCATGCCGGTCGTCACCGCCCCGGCGCGGCGCAGCCGCGGCTGCGTTTCATCGAAGGAGACGGCCACCCGGTCGGCCCATCGGGCCAGCCAGCGGTTGGCGCGCCCCAACACGACGTTCTGTTCATGGACCACGCAGCCGATGCCGCGGCGGCAGGCCGCCAGCACCACCGGAGCGCAGACCCAGCCGCCGAAGCCCACCACCACATCCGGCGCGAAGGCGTCGAAGCAGCGCTGCGCGCGCGACCACAGCTGGCCGCACTGCCACAGCCGGCTTAATGCTCCGCCGGAAGGGCCCACGGCAATCGGGTCGACGTCCACCGACCCCTCGCGCACTCCGCGCGCCAAGGCGTCAGCCAGCGCGGCGGTCTGCCAGCGCTGCGCGTACCAGAGTTTCGTGGCGACCCCTTGGGCGGCCAGCGACTCGGCTACTTGCAGCGCGGGAATCAGATGGCCGCCGCTGCCTTCAGCGACCAAGAGCACTTTCAGTAATGGGACGTTCGCCATATCGGCTCGCTTGAAAAATCAACGCGCATGCGACAAGGTTCATGACCATTGATGAGCCGCCAAAGGAGATGAACGGCAGCGGCAACCCTTTGGTCGGCAGCAGGCCGGTGACGACGGCGATATTGACCATCGCCTCAAGGCCGATCAAACCCACCAGCCCGCAGACCAGGTATTTGCTGAAGGGGTCGTGGGCGGCGATGGCGATGCGAAAGCCGCACCCTAAAAATAAGCCGAAGAGCACCAGGACGGCGGTGGTGCCGAGCAAGCCCAGCTCCTCGCCGAGAATCGCGAAGATGAAGTCCGTGTGCGCGCTGGGCAGATAGAAGAGCTTCTGCAGCGAGCTGCCGATGCCCCGCCCGAGCAGCCCGCCGCCGGCGAGGGCGAGGTAGGACTGGATGATCTGATACCCGCCGCCCTGCGGATCCTGCCACGGATCGAGAAATGCGAAGATCCGCCGACGGCGGTACTCCGCCCCCGCCACCAGTACTGCCAGCACGACGGCGGCCAGCGCGGCCATGAGCACGAGATGGCGGCTCTTGGCCTTGCCGATGCCCAGCAACAGCAAGGCCACCGCGCCCATGGCGATCGCCGTGCCCAGATCCGGCTGGATCAGCACCAAGACCGCCATCAGCCCCGTGGCCAGCAGCGGCGGCATCAACCCGCTCCAGAACTCCCGCAGCTGGGGGCCGCGGCGTGCGAGCAGATCGGCCAGATAGATCACGAGGGTCAGCTGGGCTAGCTCCGATGGTTGAAGGCTCCACCGCCCGATCTGAAACCACCGCCTGGCTCCGCCGGCCTCGTGCCCGACGATCGCCACTAAAATGAGCAGCGCGATACTGACGAGAAACCCCCATCGGCCGATGCGCCGCAGCCACGCGTAGGGCAGCGAGAGGCACAGCAGCCCGAGTGCTGCGCCGCAGGCGATGGACAACAGGTGGCGCTCCAGGAACCTGAGGCTGCCGCCGTAGTTGACCTCCGACACCATGGCGCTGGCCGAGTAGACCGCCACCGTGCCGACGCCCAACAAGGCGACGATGATCAGCAGCAGCAGCTGGCGCAGGTGCTTCGGCCTCATCCCACCACCGGCCGCGGTCCGCCGATGGC
>JACQRD010000067.1 GCA_016206675.1 Candidatus Omnitrophota bacterium | reverse complement strand
GGTTGATCCTCTCCGGCGGCCCCAACAGCGTCTACCAGCCCCACGCGCCGCTGCCCTCGCGCGACATCTTCAAGGCGGGCATCCCCACCCTCGGCATCTGCTACGGCATGCAGGCCATGGCCTACCGGCTCGGCGGGCGGGTGGAGCGCTCGCCCAAGCGCGAGTACGGCAAGGCGGTGTTGACCGTCGGCAAGCCGGATGGCCTCTTCAACGGCATGCGGCGGTCGTTCGTCTCCTGGATGAGCCACGGCGACTTGGTCGCCCGCGTGCCTGCGGGTTTCGCGGTCAGCGCTCGCACTGACAATACCGAAGCGGCCGCCATGGCCGATCCCAAGCGCCGGCTCTACGGCCTGCAGTTCCATCCCGAGGTGGCCCACACCGAGCAGGGCACGGCGATCCTGAAGAACTTCCTCTTTCGCATCTGCGGCTGCCGCGGGGAGTGGACGATGCGCTCCTTCATCAAGGAAGCCGAGGCGCGCATCCGGCAGAAGGTGGGGCGCGGGCGGGTGGTGCTGGGCTTAAGCGGCGGGGTCGACTCCTCGGTGGCCGCCCTGCTGCTGCACCGGGCCATCGGCCGGCAGCTGACCTGCCTCTTCGTGGACAACGGCCTGCTGCGCAGCGGCGAGCGCGGGCAGGTGGAGGACATGTTCGGGCGCCACTTCCATCTCAACCTCAAGGTCGTCAACGCCTCCGCGCGCTTTCTCGGCCGGCTGAAAGGGGTCACCGACCCGGAGCAGAAGCGCAAGATCATCGGACGGGAGTTTATCGCCGTCTTCGAGGCGGAGGCCAAGAAGATTTCCGGCGTGCGGTTTCTGGCCCAAGGCACGCTCTATCCGGACGTGATCGAAAGCGTCTCGGCCTGGGGCGGGCCCTCCGCCACCATCAAGACCCACCACAACGTCGGCGGGCTGCCCAAGCGGATGCACTTGAAGCTCGTAGAGCCGCTGCGCGACCTGTTCAAGGATGAAGTGAGGGAATTGGGCCGGCTGCTCGGCCTCTCCGAAGAGGTCCTGCTGCGCCATCCGTTCCCAGGGCCAGGGATGGCGGTGCGCATTCTTGGGGAGGTCACTCCCGAGCGGCTACGGATGGTGCGCGAGGCGGATGAGCGCATCGTGAAGGAGATCCGCCGCGCCGGCCTCTACCGCAAGCTCTGGCAGGCCTTCGCGGTGCTGCTGCCGGTGAAAACCGTGGGGGTGATGGGAGATGAGCGCACCTACGAGCACGTCATCGCCATCCGCGCCGTCACCAGCCAGGACGCGATGACCGCCGACTGGGCCAAGCTGCCGCCGGAGCTGCTGGGGCGCATCTCAAATCGCATCATCAATGAAGTCAAAGGCGTGAATCGTGTGGTGTACGATATTTCCTCAAAGCCCCCAGCGACAATTGAGTGGGAATGACTTTAGCAAACAGCAGACAGCAAACAGCAGACAGCAAAGGCCGGAGAGCGCACCTCTTTATCGGAGCGGTGGCGATTACGGCGATGCTGGGGTGCGGAGCGAAACCCAGCCAGGCGGAACAACAACGGCCGAATGTGCAGTTTGCTGCGCCGAAGGAGCAGCCAGTGACGGCTGAGCTGATGACAGAGCACGCCTCGGTTCAGCTGCCGGGCGATACCAGAGTCGGCGTGCTGTTCACAATCAAGGACGGCTGGCACATCTATGCGCAAGAGCCGGGTGATGCCGGCATGCCGACGAAAGTGACGTGGCGGCGGGCCGGCGGAGAGATCTTCGGCCCCCTCGAGTGGCCGCCGGCCGAGGAGTTTGTCGACCCCGGAGAGATCCACACGCGCGGGTATCGCGGCGAGGTGCTGCTCTCCAGCCGGCTGCATGTCACAGGGAAGGAGCGCGTAGATAACCCGCTGCCGCTGCAGGCCAAGGTCGAATGGTTGGCCTGCCATGACGTGTGCATTCCAGGATCGGCCGAATTGAGCGCCTCGCTTCCGATCCGGGCCGAGCCGCCGCAGCGAACACCCGACGCCGATCGCTTCGGGCCTGCCCGGACTCCATGAGAACGCGCATCATCGCCACGATCGGGCCGGCCTGCGCCCGGCCGCACGTCCTGGCGGCGCTGGTGAAAGAGGGCGTGTGCATCTTCCGCTTCAACTTCTCCCACGGCACCATGGAGAGCCATGAGCGGATGCTGGAGCGCGTCCGCAAGGTGCAGCAGCGCGTAGGCCGCCACATCGGCATCCTGCAGGATTTGGCCGGCCATCGCATCCGCACGGGGCATCTGGCCGGCGGACGTCCCGTGATGCTGCAGACCGGGCAGCAGTTTGCGCTCTACCGGGTGCTGGTGCCGGGCTCGCGCCGGGGCGTCTCGATGGATTACCCCGGCTCTTTCAAGCAGATCCGGTCCGGGCAGCTGATCTTCATTGAGGACGGCAATATCCACTTGAAGATCCTGCGCAGCTCCCACGACCGCTTGGATACGATCGTCATTCAGGAGGGGCGGCTGGGGGAGCGCAAGGGCGTGAACATCCCCGGTGCTCCTCTGGAGTTTCCGCCGATCAGCACGAAGGACATCCAGGATCTGGACTTCGCCATCAACCACAAGATCGACTACGTCGCACAGTCCTTCGTGCGCAACGCGGCGGATGTGGAGGCGGTCAAGCGCCGGCTGCGCGCGCGCCTGCCGCACTGCAAGGTGCTCGCAAAGATCGAAAACCGCGAGGGCATCCGGAACTTCGCGGCGATTCTGCGCGCCTGCGACGGCATCATGGTCGCGCGCGGCGATCTGGGCATCTCGGTGCCGATCTACGAGATTCCGATCCTGCAGAAGTGGATGATCGCCGCCTGCAACCACCACAAGAAGCCCGCCATCACCGCCACGCAGATGCTGGAGCACATGATCGACCACCGCCAGCCGACGCGCGCCGAGGTCAGCGACGTGGCCAACGCCGTCATCGACGGCTCGGATTTCGTCATGCTCTCCGGCGAGACCGCCACCGGCCGGTATCCGGTGGAAACGGTGCGGATGATGCGCCTGATCATCGAGCATATCGAGCGGCACGCCCCCTACCGCGGCGTTCGTAGAACGCGGTGACGGTGTTCGGTCATCGGTGACGTTGCCCGTTTCGGTTATCGGTTACGTGAGACGTCACCGAACAACGATACGGGCTACGTTACCGACAAACGAACGACGATAGACGGACATGAGGAAAGATCCAATTTGTGGGATGACCGGCACGATCGAGCACGCCGGCCACTGGTTTTGCAGCCAGCGCTGCATCAAGGTCTTCGACCAGCGCGCGGCCCAGACGACCATCGCGGTCGTCCAGATGGGGAGAATGGCATGGTGGTGCGATCCATGGATCTGGGTGCCGCTCTCAGGCGTGCTCATGGCCACCCTGGGGGCGTGGCTGCCGGCGACCGAACGCGTCAGCGCCATCTACGCCGGCTATCTGAAGACCGTGGCCGGGCCGATGCTGCTGGGGCTGCTCATCGGCGGCGTGGTGGATCGCTTTATTCCGAAGGAGTATATTGTGAAGATGCTCACCGGCGCGCGCAAGCGGGTGATCGCCCGCGCCACCCTCCTGGGGTTTCTCGCTTCGAGCTGCAGCCACGGATGCCTGGCGCTGTCGCTGGAGCTCTTCCGCAAAGGCGCCTCGGTGCCGGCGGTGGTCAGCTTCTTGCTCGCCAGCCCCTGGGCGAGCATGTCGCTGACGCTCATTCTCCTGAGCCTCTTCGGTGTCAAGGGCTTCATCATCATGGCGGCGGCGCTGCTCATCGCGTTTTTGACTGGGTTGATCTTCCAGCGGCTCGCGGCCAAGGGGTTGATCGAGTCGAACCGGAACACGTCGGTCGTCCCGGAACACTTTTCGATCCGCAAGGACATGCGCCGCCGGTGGAAGGCCTACCGCTGGTCGGCGGGGCGGATGGCCGATGACGCGCACGGCGTGCTGGAGGGCATGATTCCGCTGGGGCGGATGGTGCTCGGCTGGGTGCAGCTGGGATTGGTGCTGAGCGCGCTCTCCGGCGCGTTCATCCCGCACCATGTCTCCAGCCAGTGGCTCGGTCCCTCGGTCGGGGGGTTGCTGCTCACGCTGCTGCTGGCGGCCATCATTGAAGTCTGCTCCGAAGGAACCGCACCGCTGGCCTTCGAGTTGTACCGGCAAACTGGCGCCTTCGGCAACAGCTTCGCCTTCCTGATGGCCGGCGTCGTGACCGACTATACCGAGCTCGGGGCGCTGTGGCTGAACATCGGCCGCCGGACGGTGGTGTGGCTGCTGGCGGTGACGATCCCGATGGTCTTGGCGGTGGGGCTGCTCCTGAATTGGTGGGTGGCGCGCTTCTGATGCCGCAGCCCCCCGAGCCGCGGCTGTACACGACGCACAACGCCGCCGTTGACGCCCAGATCGCCGCGCTGATGGCCGGCTTTCCGGATGAGTTCGACCGGCGGCTCTTAAGCGAGCTGGTGGTGTCGGCCTACCGTCTGGGGCAGGATCGGGCCTCCACCGGCGATCTGAAGCTCATCAACGCCGCGATCAAGGAGCTGCGCTACGCCTTCAAGATCCTGCGGCCCTACCGCACCATCCGCAAGGTGGCGATGTTCGGCTCAGCCCGCCTGCACCGGCAGCATCCGGCCTACGCCATGGGCAAGGAGTTCGGAAGCCGCATGGCCCAGGCGAAGTGGATGGTGATCACGGGGGCGGCCAGCGGCATCATGGGGGCGGGGCATGAGGGCGCCGGACGCGAGGCCAGTGTGGGGCTGAACATCCGCCTGCCGTTTGAGCAGGGGGCCAACCCGGTCATCGCGCAAGACCAGAAGCTCATCACCTGCAAGTATTTCTTCACGCGCAAGCTGCTCTTCATCAAGGAGTCGCACGCCACCGCGCTGTTTCCCGGCGGCTTCGGCACGCTCGATGAGGGCTTCGAGTCGCTGACGCTGGTGCAGACCGGCAAGTCCGACCCGCGACCGATTGTGTTCGTCGATAGCCCCCGGGGGACGTTCTGGCGGCCGATGCTCAAGTTCTTCGAGGAGCGGCTGGTGCAGCGCGGCATGATCTCTTCGAGCGACCGGTCCATCTACCAGGCGGCGCGCTCCGCGGAGGACGCGGCGCGGCAAATCGTGCAGTTCTACCGCGTCTACCACTCCATCCGCTACGTGGGGGAGAAGCTCGTCATGCGGCTGCAGCAGCGCATTCCCGACGCGGCGCTTGGGCGGCTGTCGGAAGAGTTCAGCGACATCCTCACCGTCGGCCCCATCCGTCAGGGCAACGCGCTGGCGGAGGAAGCGGATGAGCCGCAGCTCGCACAGTTGCCGCGGCTGATCTTGAAGTTCAACCGCAAGGATTTCGGGCGCCTGATCCAGCTCATTCATCGCATCAACCGCTTGTAACGGTTACAAACAGTTACCATCGGTTACGACTATGGTGAAGTGGCATGATGTTGCTATCGGTTACCGGTAACCGCTGGTAACTTTTAGTAACTTCTAGTAACCACTTGTAACCCTTGCTACACTGATTTCATGCTCCACGCGGATTTCGTCCACTTGCACCTGCACACCAACTACTCCCTCCTAGACGGCGCCTGCCGCATCGATCCGCTCATCAAGCGGGCCGTGGACATGAAGTTTCCTGCGCTGGCCATGACCGACCACGGCAACCTCTTCGGCGCGATCGAATTCTACGAAGCCTGCATGAAGCATGGGATCAAGCCGATCATCGGCTGCGAGGCCTACATCGCGCCCAAGAGCCGTTTCGACAAGACCGGCACGGGCATCCGCGACTCCAACGCGCACCTGGTGATCCTCGCCAAGGATGAGGAGGGCTACGCCAACCTGATGCGGCTGGTGAGCCTCAGCTACCTGGAAGGCTTCTACTACAAGCCGCGCATCGACAAGGAGAGCCTGGCCCAGCATAAGAACGGCCTCATCATGCTGACGAGCTGCCTGAAGGGGGTGCTCAACGTCCACCTCGCGCAGGAGCAACTCGAGCTGGCCCGCAAGGAGCTGGACGATTTCATCCAGATCCTCGGCAAGGAGCACGTCTACATCGAGCTGCAGAACCACGGCTTGGTGCTGGAGGAGAAAGTGCGCCCGCTGCTGCGGCAGCTGGCCGCCGACGCGGGGGTGAAGTGCGTGGCCACCAACGACGTCCATTACATCGAGTCCTCCCATGCGCAGGCGCACGACGCGTTGATGGCCATCCAGACGCAGACCACGCTGGATGACCCGAACCGGCTGCGCTACGAGCGGCCGGAGTTCTATCTGAAATCTGCCGAGCAGATGAAAGCGCTCTTTGCCGAGGATCCGCAGGCACTCTCCGCCACGCTCGAGATCGCCGAGCGCTGCAACGTGGAGCTGGAGTTCGGCAAGATCCACCTGCCGCACTACGAGCCGCCGCAGGGCCGGACGCAAGGGCAGTATCTCGAGGAGCTCTGCGAGCGGGGGCTGAAGGGCCGCTACGCCGCCGTCACGCCGGAGCTTGCGCAGCGGTTGAAGCACGAGCTGGACGTCATCGGGCCAGCCGGCTACACCAGCTACTTCTTGATCGTGTGGGACTTCGTCCGCTTCGCCAAGGAACGCGGCATTCCCGTCGGGCCGGGCCGCGGCTCGGCGGCGGGCAGCCTCGTCAGTTACTGCCTGGGGATCACCGACATCGATCCGCTGAAGTACGACCTGCTCTTTGAGCGCTTCCTCAATCCCCAGCGCGTCACCCAGCCGGACATCGACATCGACTTCTGCTATGAGCGCCGCGGCGAAGTGATCGACTACGTCATCCAGAAATACGGCAAGACGAACGTCGCCCAGATCATCACCTTTGGCACCATGCAGGCCAAGGCCGTGGTGCGGGACGTCGCGCGGGTGATGAAGATGTCCTACGCCGAGGCGGACCGCCTGGCGAAGCTGATCCCGAACGAGCTGGACATCACGCTCACCCGCGCGCTGGCCGAAGTGGCGGAGCTGACCCACCTCTACCGCACCAATGAGCAGGTGCGGCAGCTGATGGATACCGCCCTCGTGCTGGAGGGGCTGACCCGGCATGCCTCCACGCACGCCGCCGGCATTACCATCGCCGATAAGCCGCTGAGCGAATACACGCCGCTCTTTAAGAGCAACGACAGCCAGATCACCACCGGCTTCGACATGAAGTCGCTGGAGCACATCGGCATCCTCAAGATGGACATGCTCGGGCTGCGCACGCTGACGGTCATCGACGAGGCGGTCAAGCTCGCCGAGCAGCGCGGGGCGGCACCCATCGACCTCGAGACGCTGCCGCTGGATGACGCGCCCACCTATCAGCTGCTCGCTCGGGCCGAGACGATGGGAGTCTTCCAGCTGGAAAGCTCGGGGATGCGCGATCTGCTCAAGAAGATACGCCCCACCCAGTTTGAGGACATCATCTCCGTCATCGCGCTCTTTCGGCCCGGCCCGATCGGCTCCGGCATGCTCGACGAATTCATGAAGCGCAAGCACGGCCAGATCTCTGTCAAATATGAACATCCAAGACTTGAGCCCATTTTGAAAGCAACCTACGGCATTGTGGTGTATCAGGAACAAGTTATGCGGATTGCGAGTGACTTGGGTGGTTTCAGCATGGCGCAAGCCGACCTGCTGCGGCGGGCGATGGGCAAGAAGATCGCCGATGTGATGGAGGCCCAGCGCAAGGCGTTCGTCGAGGGCTGCCGCAAGAACGGGGTGACCGAGCGGGTGGCTAGCCGCACCTTCGACCTGATGGAGCACTTCGCGGGCTACGGCTTCAACAAGTGCGTTGTGGGCGAGACGGAGATTCTTGATGCCGATACGGGTGCGGTGGTGACGGTTGAATCGTTGCATCGCGCCCGGCGTCCGCTGCGGACGCTCTCAGTTGATGAGCAACTGCGGCTTGTGAAGCGCGATGTGGTTGACGTGGTGTCGAATGGCCGCAAACCGGTCTTCCGCGTGACGACCCATTTGGGACACGAGATCACCGTGACGGACAATCACCCCTTTTTGACCGTGGAGGGGTGGAAGGAGCTGCGAGACCTTCGCGCCGGCAGCTTTGTCGCCGTTCCCAGGCATCTGAAGACGGTCACTGCCCGAACGAAGCATGCCTTGGAGCCGCATGAGATCATCGCGCTCGCAGCCATCCTTTCAGAAGGCAACACCTGCCATCCGAGCGGCGTCTATGTCTATAACAATGACCGGGAGTTTATTGACGACTTTGTCGCAGCCGCGCAGCGGTTTCCGAGCACGGTGCCGCGTGTCACCCAGCGCGGGAAGCTATTTGAAGTCTACACTGGCACAGGACTCTCAACGGTCTTTGTGAAGGGGCACGCGCCTTGGAATAAGGGGCGCTCCGGCTACCGGCGCGCCGGCACTCACGACGTGAGCTCGCCGGTGGCGCGGTCAGGCATCAGGCAGTGGATCGAATCGCTGGGGCTGGCCTGGGTCGCATCCACCGAGAAGTTCGTGCCGGCGGTCATGTTCGAACAGTCCGAAGAGCATCTGGCGTTGTTTCTGGGCCGCTTATGGAGCGGCGATGGGTATCTCTGGGGCGCAACAGGGACGCCTCTCCCATTCTATGCCACCTCCTCACGGCAGTTGGCCGCACAGGTGCAGCAATTGCTGCGGCGGTTAGGCATTGTGAGTTCGCTGAAGTCAAAACGGTTCCGCTATCGTGGCGGGATCCGGCCAGGGTATGCTGTGTATACCTCCGGGAAGGAGCAGGTGCTTCGGTTTATCGATCGCGTGTGTCCGCATCTGATGGGCCGGCAGGCGGCCCTCCGGGGGCTTCGGCGCCACTACGAATGTGTTCGCGATGATCAAACGAGCAAGGACGTGATTCCCGCGAGCATCAAAACCATTGTTCGCGAGGCCAAGCAGCAGGCGGGCACGACCTGGCCCGAGCTTGAGCGACGGTCCGGCGTGTCGATGAAAGAGTTTGTGGGTGGAGCCCACCCCACCAAGCGCGGATTTCGCCGCTCCACCATCCAGCGGCTTGCCGAGTATTTCGAATCACCGGAACTGCTTCGCTATGCGACGTCCGATGTCTATTGGGACCGCATCCGGTCTATTGAGCCTTGCGGCACGGCGGAGACGTACGATCTGACGATTGATGGGACGCACAATTTCGTGGCGAATGGCATCGCCGTCCACAATTCTCATTCGGCGGCGTACGCGATGATCTCCTTCCGGACGGCGTACCTGAAGGCGCGCTATCCGGTGGAGTTCATGACGGCGCTGCTCACCAGTGAAATGGGCAACACCGACAAGCTGGTCGTGTATCTGGATGAAGCCAAGCGCATGGGGCTGACCATCCTGCCGCCGGATGTCAATGAGAGCCAGGCGGCCTTCACCGCCGTGGACGCGCGGACGATCCGCTGCGGCCTCGGCGTCATCAAGAACGTCGGGATGGGCGCGATCGAATCGATCCTCCAGGCGCGCCAGGCCAGCCCGCCTGCCGAAGCCGCTTCGGCGCAGGCAGGCCGCTTCCAGACGATGGCGCAGCTGTGCCGCCATATCGACTTGCGCCTGGCCAACCGGAAGGTGTGCGAGAGCCTCATCAAAGCGGGTGCCTGCGACAGCATGGGCCTGCCGCGTGCTGCGCTGCTGGCCGCGCTCGATCAGGCGATGGAGGAAGCCACCAGCGAGCAGAAAGACCTCGCCAAGGGGCAACTGACCTTCTTCGATATGCTCGCCGGCGAAACCCCGCAGGCCGGCCAGGAGCCGGAAGCGGCCACCGGCCATGCGCGCGACTGGCCGGAGAGCCAGAAGCTCGCGTTTGAAAAGGAGCTGCTCGGTTTCTACGTCTCCGGCCATCCGTTGGCGCGCTACGCCCAGTCGATGCGGCTGCTGGCGAGCGCCACGTCGAGGCAGTTGCTCCATACCGCGGAGGGCAGCGTGGTGACGGTGGGCGGCATGCTAACGAAAATCAAGCGCACCACGACCAAGAAGACCAACGAGCAGATGGCGGTGTGCGTGCTGGAAGATCTTGAGGGAGAAGTGGAAACGCTCATCTTCCCCGGCAGCTACCAGCAGCTGGCCGGGCAGCTGATTCCCAACGCGGTGGTGCTGGTGGAGGGGCGCGTGGCGATGCGCGATGACCAGCCGCGGCTGATCGCCCAGCAGATCGTGCCGATGGCGCAAGGGACGGGGAAGCTGGCACAATCAATCGAATTTCTCGTCCAGGGCGCAGAGAAGCAGAAGTTGGAGCAGCTGAAGGAGCTGCTGGCCCGGTTTCCAGGAGCGGTGCCGGTCTATCTGCGGGTGGAAATGCCCGGCCAGGCGCCGATGCAACTGAAACTCTCCGAAGAGTTTCAGGTGGATCCCACGCCTGATTTGCTGGATGAGCTCATCCGCCTGCTCGGGGAGTCGGCCATTACCATCAAGCGACTGCCGCCGAAGCCACCGGGCGGCTTTGCCAGGCCGCGTCTGAGCGGTGTCGGCAACTTCAGTGAGGATGACGCTTGACAAGCCTAGCTGCCGATGCTACGCTAGCCCTTCCTATGGCGCTGACTAAGAAGGACTTAGTGCTAACGGTCTCCAAGGAAACCGGCATTACCCAGGTGGACGCCAAGCGGGTGATCCAGAAGACCTTAGACCACCTCATCCAGGGCTTGAAGGACGGGCATACCGTGGAGTTGCGCAACTTCGGCGTTTTCAAGGTTCGGCAACGGGCTCCGCGCCGCGGCCGCAACCCCAAGACCGGCCAAGAGGTGCCCGTGCCGTCCAAGCGCGTCGTGGTGTTCAAACCTGGCCTGCTCATGCGCCAGGACATCAAGTAGTTCTCTTAACGGACGTTCAGAGAGCCTGCGTTATAGCCCGCCTAATTGCGGATTTCGGATTGCGGAGTTCGGATTTTCGGCTTTCCAAATCCGCAATCCGCATTCCGCAATCCGCAATGATCACGGGGTGTTAGCCGATGGCAATTCAGGCCTTACGGGGCACAACCGACCTCTTCGGTGACGACGCCCGGCGCTGGGCGGCCGTTGAGCACCATGTCAAGCGGCTCTGCCGCGCGCACGGCTACGGCGAAATCCGCACGCCCGTCATCGAGGATGCCGCGCTCTTTCTGCGCACCCTCGGCGAAACCACCGACATCGTGCAGAAGGAAATGTTCCGGTTCGAGGACCGGGGCGGGCATGACATCGTGCTGCGGCCGGAAGGCACCGCCTCGGTGGTGCGGGCCTACCTGGAGCACAACCTCCACAAGACGATCGGCTTCGCCAAGCTCTTCTACCTCGGGCCGATGTTCCGGGCGGAGCGCCCGCAGGCCGGGCGGCTGCGCCAGTTTCATCAATACGGGGTCGAAGCCATCGGCTCCTACAGCCCCTGGATCGATGTCGAGGTGATCCTCTTGTGCCTGGACATCCTGAACGCCTGCGGCGTGACGGAGACGACCGTGTGGCTCTCCAGCATGGGCTGCCGGGAGGATCAGCAGCGCTCCGCCGCCCAGCTGCGCGAGCGACTCGCCTCCCAGCGGGCGAAGCTCTGCCAGGAGTGCCAGAAGCGATTCGACAAGAACGTCTTCCGGGTGCTTGACTGCCAGAACCCCTCCTGCCACGGCATTGCGTGGGGCGCGATCACGGGGTCTCCGTTTCTCTTGTGCGGCAACTGCGAAGCGCACTTCACGGCGGTGCGGCAGGGGTTGGGGCAGAACGGCGTGGCGTTCGATGATACGCAGGTCTTCGCCCGCGGCCTGGACTACTACACGCAGACGGTGTTTGAAGTCCGCGCCAAAGGCCTCGGCGCGCAGGATGCGGTGGCCGCCGGCGGGCGGTACAATCACCTGGTGGAGGACCTTGGCGGGCCGGCGCTGGGCGCGGTGGGTTTTGCCGCCGGCATCGAGCGGATCCTGATGGCGCAGGGCGCTGTGCCAGCACCGGTTGAACGCCCGAAGCGCCACGGCGTGTATCTTGCCGTGGCACAGCCCGCGCTCATCGGGCGGGCCTTCCAGCAGGTGACGCAGCTGCGCGCCCAGGGCGTGCAGGTGCTCATGGATTACGACGGCAAAAGCCTCAAGGCGCAGCTGCGCGAGGCGGATAAGGCCGGCTGCAAATTCGTGGCGATTCTTGGCGAGAAAGAGCTGGAGCAGGGTGCGATCACCTTGAAGGATTTGGACGCGCAATCGCAAGAAACGGTCGCCGTTGAGAAATTTGCCGAATCGGTCGGCAAGCGCACGGGCCACGCATGTCATTGAGGAGCCACGGCTGCGGCGAGCTGAAGGAGTCGCACATCGGCTCCTCGGTGACGCTCTGCGGCTGGCTGCACCGCCGGCGCGACCACGGCGGCTTAAGCTTCGTCGATCTGCGCGACCGCTCCGGCCTCGCGCAGGTGGTTTTCAACGCCAAGAAAGACGCCGGCCTCCATCAGCAGGCGAAATCGTTCGGCCCGGAGTACGTCTTGAAAATCACGGGCATGGTCGGCGCGCGGCCGAAAGGCACCGAAAATCCCAAGATCCCCTCCGGCATGGTGGAGGTGTCGGCCACGGCCGTTGAGGTACTCAACCCGGCGCAGCCGCCGCCCTTCGAGGTGGACGACCAGCTCGAAGCCTCGGAGGACGTCCGCATGCAGTGGCGCTACATCGACTTGCGCCGGCCCGCGATGCAGCAAAAGCTGATCCTGCGCCATCAAGTCATCCACCGCCTGCGCCAGGCTTTGCATGAAGAGGGGTTCCTCGAGATCGAAACGCCGATCCTGACGAAGTCCACCCCTGAGGGGGCGCGCGACTACTTGGTGCCCTCGCGGTTGAACCCGGGCCGATTTTTCGCACTGCCGCAGTCGCCGCAGCTCTTCAAGCAGCTGCTAATGGTGTCAGGCCTTGAGCGGTACATGCAGGTGGCGCGCTGCTTCCGCGATGAGGATTTGCGCGCCGACCGGCAGCCGGAGTTCACGCAGTTGGATCTGGAAATGTCCTTTGTGGATGAGGAGGACATCTACGGGGTGGTCGAGCGGGCGATTCGCCGGGTCTTTGAGGAGGTCTTGAAGGTGCCGCTGGCTGCGCCCTTTCCGCGCCTGACGCATCAGGAGGCGATGGCCACGCATCAGACCGACAAGCCTGATTTGCGCACCCCGCAGCAGCCCTGGGCCTTCTGCTGGATCACGGAGTTTCCGCTCTTTCGCTGGGATGCCGACGCGAAGCGCTGGGATGCCGAGCACCACCCGTTTACCGCGCCGCATCCCGACGACGCGGGGCGGCTGCGCAGCGACACGGGGAAGGTCAGGGCGCGGGCGTATGACCTGGTGCTCAACGGCACCGAGCTGGGCTCCGGCAGCATCAGAATCCATCAGTCGGATCTGCAGCATCAGGTCTTTGAGGTGCTGGGCTTAAGCGAGCAGGTGATCCAGGAGCGGTTCGGTTTTCTGCTCAAGGCGTTTTCGTACGGCGCCCCCCCGCATGGCGGCTTCGCCATCGGGCTGGACCGCTTCGTCGCGCTGCTCACCAGCGCGCCGTCGATCCGGGACGTGATCGCCTTTCCGAAAACGTCGAAGGCCGCCGATTTGGTCACCGATGCGCCATCGCCGGTGACCCAAGCACAGCTCAAGGAACTCAACATCGCCCTCTTGACCCCAGTGAAATGACCAATGACCAAATTCCAAGCACCAAGACCAAACCGTTTAGGATTTGGGGCTTTCGAACAAGGAGGATGAGATGCATCGGGCGGCTGCTGTAGTTCTGAGTGCGACAGGCGTGTTCATAATTGCAGGGTGTAAGGCGCCGACGCGCGTAGCCACACGGGTCACCGACGTACCGCGCGTCGATCTGGAGCTGACCGGCGGCAACCGGGGCTATTTGCTGGGCACGCCGCCGGAGGCCGGCGAGACGCGCACCACGCGCCAAATCATTGAAACTGACATTGAACTCCCGAGCTTCTACAAGCCGAAAAAGTCTGCAGGCGCGGGCGCGCTTGCGCCATCCGCCCGCCAGTCTTCCGCCGTGCGCGTGGGAGCACCACCGTCGCAGGATGCCGAAGAGGCCGCCGGCCCTGTGGAGAGTTACGTCGTCCAGAAGGGGGAGTCGCTCTGGTCGATCGCGGCCAAGCCGGAAGTCTACGGCAAGGCGACCCAGTGGCCTCGGCTGCTGGAGGCCAACCGCGAGCTGCTGAAGGGCGATCCCAACCGGCTGCGGGCGGGCATGACCATCACCATTCCCCGCGGCAAGGTTTCGCGCGGCTCATCGGATGAGGATGGCGGCACGGTATTTCAGAAGTAATCACTCATGAAGCTGGAAGCAGGAGGCTGGAAGCTGGAAAGAACGCATGGCTTGTTCCAGCTTCTAGCTTCCAACGTCCAGCTTCCGTATTGCGATGGCTGAGCAATCGGTGACGCTGCGCGGCGCGCAGGAAGCGCAAGCGCTCTTCGGCAAGCACGACCAGCATCTGCGGCGCATCGAGCAGGTGCTCGGCGTCTCGGTCGTCATGCGCGCCGAGGAGATGAAGATCGCCGGCCAGCCGGAGGTCATCGCGAAGGCCGCGCGGCTCTTTGACGATCTGCTGGTCATTGTGCGCTCGGGTGCTCCGCTGCGCCGGGAAGACGTCGACTACGCGCTGCGAGCGCTGCAGGACTCGAAGCTCGTCCAGCTGCGCCAGATGTACCAGGAGCGCATCGAGGTGCCCTCCAAGCGGCGGTTCGTGATTCCGCGCACGCCGGGGCAAAAGGCCTACGTGGACGCCATGCGCAAGCACGACATTGTCTTCGCTATCGGGCCCGCTGGTACAGGGAAGAGTTTCTTAGCAATGGCCATGGCGGTGGAGAGCCTCACGAAGGGAGAGGTCTCCCGCATCATCCTCGCGAGGCCGGCGGTGGAGGCGGGGGAGCGGCTCGGCTATCTGCCGGGCGACATGGCCGAGAAGATCAACCCGTACCTGCGCCCGCTCTATGACGCGCTCTACGAGATGATGGAGATGGACATGGTGCAGCGGTATCTCGACCGCGGCATCATCGAGGTCGCCCCGCTGGCCTTCATGCGCGGCCGCACCTTGAACGACTCCTTTATCGTCCTGGATGAGGCACAGAACACCACCCCGGAGCAAATGAAAATGTTCCTCACCCGGCTCGGGTTCGATTCGAAGGCCGTGGTGACCGGCGACGTCACGCAGATCGACTTGCCGCCAGAGAAGTCCTCCGGCCTGATCCAGGTGCAGACGCTCCTGGCGGAGATTCCCGGCATCGCCTTCGCGCTCTTCAGCGGGCAGGACGTGGTACGCCATGAGCTGGTGCAGGCGATCATCAGCGCCTATGACAAAATCAATCACAACCATCACTGATGCGGGTGCGGGTGACCAACGCCCAGCGGCAAGCCCCGGTCAGCGCCGCCCGGATGCGACAGCTGGCGCGCGCCGCGGTGCGGCGGCTGAAGATCCGTGGCGGCGGGGAGCTGGCCATCACCTTCATTGACACCGGGCGCATGCGCCGCCTCAACCGCCGGTTTACGCGCCACGACCGCTCCACCGACGTGCTCAGTTTCCGGTATGAGGGAGAGCCGACCTGCTGGCCTGCGCCGCTACGGCGCAGGCAGGTTGTCGGCGAGGTGCTCGTCGCACCCAAGGAAGCGCAGCGCTACGCCCAGGCCCACGGCGTGTCGTACGCGCAGGAGCTCTCGCGCTACGTCGTCCATGGCATTTTGCACTGGCTCGGCCATGACGACCGCACGCTCACCCAGCAACGAGAAATGCGAAAGTTGGAAGATAGACTATTGGCGAACTGTTCGGAAGATACCAAGCGTTGGACTCGAGACTCGAGACTCGGGACTCGGGTCACGAGTCACGGGTCTCGGGTCTAACAATGGGCATTCATGCAGCAGATGCCATCGTCCTGCGCCGGTATTTCTACCGTGAAACCAGCGTCGTAGTCAGCTGCCTGACGGACCGCTACGGCAAGCTGAAAGGGCTCATCAAGGGGTTGCGCCAGCTGCCGAACCGCCATCGCAGCGCCATGGAGCCGATGACGGTCAACCGCATCGTCTTCTACGACACGCACACCAGCCAGCTCCATCTCATCAGCCAATGCGAGCTGCTGGCTCCGCTGGCGGCACTGCAGCAGGAACTGGAGGTCGCCCGCAGCGCTGCGCTGTGCGTCGATCTGGTGGATACGGTCGTCCCGCTGAATGAGCCGCAGCCGGCGGTCTACCGGCTGCTGAAGTCGGCGCTGGAGCATCTGGCCGTGGCCGGATCCGACCCCGCGATGATCCGGACCCATTTCATCGTGCGGTTTCTGCGGCTGGCCGGCTTTCAGCCGCAGGTGGATGAGTGCACCGGGTGTGGCGCGATGGTGCATCACGCCGGCTACTGGAGCGCGCAGCAGGGCGGATTGCTGTGCGCCAACTGTCTGCACGAGGATCCGAAGGCCGAACCGGTGCTGCACAGCACGTTGGAAACCTTGGAGCGGCTCTCGGAGAGCGATCAGCCCATCGCCCTGGATGCTCACGCGCTGCCAGGATTGCGCCGCCGGCTGGATGAGTTCCTGCGTTGGCGCCTGGATAGACCGCTAAAGACATTAGCTGGGTGGACTCGAGACTCGAGACCCGAGACTCGGGTCGCGAGTCACGGGTCTCGGGTCTAGTGCCTATGGACCTTCAACGACTCATTCGAACGCTGGATACGTTTTGGGAGCGCGAAGGCTGCGCGATTCTCCAGCCCTACGACATGGAGATGGGGGCGGGGACGTTCCACCCCGCCACGTTCTTTGGGGCGCTGGGTCCGGCGCCGACCCGCGCGGCCTATGTACAGCCCTCCCGCCGGCCTACGGACGGCCGCTACGGCGACAACCCGCTGCGGATGCAGCGCTACTACCAATATCAGGTGATCCTGAAGCCCTCGCCGGAGAACGTGCAGCAGCGCTATCTCGAGAGCCTGCGCGCCTGTGGGCTGAAGCTGGAGGATCACGACGTTCGCTTCGTGCAGGATGACTGGGAATCGCCGACGCTCGGCGCCTGGGGGCTGGGCTGGGAAGTGTGGATGGACAGCCTCGAAGTGACGCAGTTTACCTATTTCCAGCAGGTGGGGGGGCTGGACCTTGAGCCGGTTTCCTGCGAAATCACCTACGGCCTTGAGCGCATCGCCACGTACCTGCAGGGCACGCCGGATGTCTACGCGCTCGCCTACGGCCCAGGGGTCACCTACGGCGCATTGCACCTGGCGAATGAGCGGGAGTGCTCCGCGTATAACTTCGAGCAGGCGGACGTGGCACTACATCAGGAGCTCTTCGCGAAGTTCGAGGCGGATGCCAAGCGGCTGCTCGAGGCCCAGATGCTGCTGCCGGCGTACGAACAGCTGCTCAAATGCAGCCACACCTTCAACCTGCTGGATGCGCGCGGCGCCATCAGCCAGTCCGACCGGCCGCGCTTCGTGCTGCGCATCCGCGGGTTGGCCAAGCGCTGCGCGGAGATGTACCTCAAACGATGCCCTGAAGCTGGAAGCAAGCAGCTGGAAGTTGGATGAAAAAGAAATCCATTCCCGCCTCCAGCCTCCAACCTCCAGCTTCGCGGTCAGCTGATCTTCTCTTTGAAATCGGGACGGAGGAGCTGCCGGCGGCGTACCTGCCTGGGCTGATTGAACAGCTCGACCGGGAAGCCAAGACGCTGTGTGAAGCCAACCACCTGGCGTTCCACTCGGCAGCGACGTACGGCACGCCGCGCCGGTTGGTGCTACACGTGCGCGGGCTCTCCGCGGTGCAACAGCAGCCCGGCGAGGAGGTGCGCGGCCCCTCGAAGCAGGCCTCCTACGACGCCTCCGGCAAGCCCACGCCGGCCCTGCTCGGTTTCCTCAAGTCGCAAGGCGGAGACATCCGCCACACCAAAGTCGTCTCAACGCCGAAGGGCGACTACGTCTACCTCATGAAGCCGCCCACGACCACCCCGACCGTCAAGCTGCTGCCGGCCCTGCTGCCGCAGCTTATCACAAAGCTGCGCGCGCCGAAGAGTATGCGCTGGGAGGCCAGCGGCGTGCGCTTCGCCCGGCCCATCCGTTGGCTGCTGGCCCGCTATGGCGCGCAGGCGGTTTCGTGCCGCTTCGGTTTGATCGCCGGCCAATCTAAGACACGCGTGGGACGGCCGCAGCAGTTGCGCTGGGCGACGGTTTCCTCCATTGAATCCTACTTCAAGCTGCTGAAGCGCGTCGGGGTGATCCTCGATCCAAGCCAGCGGCGCGCCGTCATTGACAGCCTGGTGGCCAAAACCGCCAAGGCCTTCCGCGGCACCACGGCGGCGGAGATGATCAGCCACGGCCTGCTGGAGGAAGTGACCTTCTTGACGGAAGAGCCGGTGCCGTTGGTCGGCGAATTCGATAAGCGCTATCTGGTCCTGCCGCGCGAAGTGCTGCTGGCCAGCATGGCCAAGCACCAGCGCGTTTTCGCCATTGAGGCCAACGGGAAGCTGCTGCCGCGCTGCGTCGCCATCCTGGACGGCAAGCCCGGCAAGCCGTCGGAGGTGCGCACGGTGGTGGAGCGTATCCTCAACGCCCGCCTGGCGGATAGCTTGTTGTTCTGGGAGCAGGACACTAAACAGCAACTAAACGTGCTTGCCGTCAAGGCTGCCGGAATCACCTTCCACGAAAAGTTGGGCTCTGTGCAGGACAAGGTCAACCGCCTCTGCCAGATGAGCAGAAACCTTAGCAAGATGTGGAACCTGACGAATCAAGAGTCCAAAGAGCTTGAACGGGCCAGCCAGCTTGCCAAGGCTGACCTTGGTAGCGTTATGGTCAGGGAGTTTCCGACTTTGCAGGGTGTGATGGGGAAATACTACGCCAGAATCCATCGTGAATCTGACGCCGTGTGTCAAGCAATCGAGGAGCACTACCTGCCACTTGCTGGTAAGATGCCCAAGACCCTCATTGGTTCTGCACTAGCTAGCCTGGACAAATTTGATACCTTCGCGAGTTACTTTAGCATCGGCATCGAACCGACAGGAGATCAGGATCCTTTTGGTCTTCGGCGTGCCGCGCAAGGAATCATAGAAGTGGCATGGGCTGCGCATCGACCGCTGTTGTTTGAGAATCTGTTCAACGCATGGTCGGCGGCTGCTGGAAAGCCACCTGATGCGAAGGTACAACAGCGTGTTCGCAGCTACCTTGCAGAAAGACTCTACACCTTCAACTGGCCATCCCCGGCCCCTTCATCGGACTGTATTGACGCTGTGCTGGCCTGTCCATGGGAAGATATGATCGATGCCATGGACCGCATCCGCACCCTCCAGCGGATGAGCGGCCAGGCCGGGCTGCTGAAGGCCGCGAAGGTCATCGAGCGCACGCGCAACATCCTCAAAGGGGCCAAGCGTGCGGACGGCCAGGTGCAGCCGCAACTGCTGAAGGAGCCGCCGGAGCAGGCACTGTGGCGGTTGTACGATCAGCATAAGGAGCGGGTCGCGAAGCTCATCACCGACCGCCTGTACGACAAAGCCACGCTAGAATTCGGAGAGCTCTTCTATGAGCCGCTGCACACGTTCTTCGACAAGGTGCTGGTCAACGTGCCCGACGAGGCGCTGCAACGCAACCGGCTCGCCTTGATGCGCGCAATCCATGCGTTGTATACTGACCGGGTTGCCGACCTCTCGAAACTTACCGTCTTACAACAGGAGCCCTCATGAGCCGGACGTCCGTTGCCACAGCCCGCCGTCGCTTCCCCGCGACCCGCCGCAGGGCAGGCCAGCTCTCCGCGAGCAAGCCGCGCTTCATCTATGTCTTCGGGGCGGGCAAGGCGGACGGCCGCGCCGACATGAAGCAGCTGCTCGGCGGCAAGGGGGCGAACCTGGCGGAGATGACCAACCTGGGCGTGCCGGTGCCGCCCGGGCTGACCCTCACCACCGAGGTGTGTCGGAAATTCTACGAGCTGGGCGGGCGCTGGCCGCAGGGGCTCGAGGCGGAACTCCGGCAGAAACTGAAGTGGCTGGAGGCCGTGGCGCAAAAGGGCTTCGGCGATCCCAAGAATCCGCTGTTGGTTTCGGTGCGCTCCGGAGCGGCCGTGTCCATGCCCGGCATGATGGACACCATCCTTAACCTCGGCCTGAACTCCCGCACGGCGGAGGGCCTCGCCCAGAAGACCGAGAATCCCCGCTTCGCCTACGACGCCTACCGCCGCTTCATCCAGATGTTCAGCAACGTGGTGCTGGAGATCGACCACAAGCAGTTTGAGGAGATCCTGCAGAAGAAGAAGGCGAAGTTCAATGCCAAGACGGATGCGCAGCTTCCGGCGGAAGCCCTGAAGCAGCTGGTGGGGGAATACAAGCAGCTCGTCCGCGCCAAGAAGGGCAGCGACTTTCCGGAAGATGTGATGGAACAATTGACGCTGGCCGTCAACGCCGTCTTCACGTCCTGGAACAACGAGCGGGCTAACATCTACCGCCGCCTCAACAACATCCCGCACTCGCTGGGCACGGCGGTCAACATCCAGTCGATGGTCTTCGGCAACATGGGCTCGACCTCCTTGACCGGCGTCTGCTTCACCCGCGACCCGGGCACCGGCGAGAACGTCTTCTACGGCGAGTACCTGGTCAACGCGCAAGGGGAGGATGTGGTCGCCGGCATCCGCACGCCCAAGCCGGTGGCCGAGCTGAAGACCGAGCTCCCCAAGCTCTACGAGCAGCTCTGGAAGGTCTGCCAGCGGCTGGAGCGGTACTTCAAGCAGGTGCAGGACATCGAGTTTACGGTTGAGGAAGGCGCCCTCTACATGCTCCAGTGCCGCGCCGGCAAAGCCAACGCCCGCGCCTCGGTGCAGTTCGCCGTGGACTTCGTGAAGGAGAAGCTGATTTCGCAGCGCGAGGCCTTGCTGCGCATCAACGCCGCGCAGTTCGACCAACTGCTGCACCCGATGATCGATCCCAGGGCCAAGCCGCAGGTCATCGCGAAGGGGCTGCCGGCCTCACCGGGTGCCGCCGTGGGCAAGGCCGTCTTCACGGCGCACCGGGCGGTGGAGTTCAGCGAGGACGGCGCGGAGAAGGTCATCCTCGTGCGCGAGGAAACCTCGCCCGAAGACATCGAAGGCATGGCCGCCGCGCAAGGGATTTTGACCGCGCGCGGGGGGATGACAAGCCATGCGGCAGTTGTAGGGCGAGGCATGGGCAAGTGCTGTGTGGTCGGCTGCAATGACATTACGGTTGAAGAAGACGCGAAGTGCTTTAAGGTGGGCGACCGCGTCATTAAGGAAGGGGACGCCATCACGCTCAATGGCTCAACCGGGGAAGTGATCCTGGGCGAGGTGCCGGTGGTTCAGCCGCAGCTGACCGGCAGCTTCAAGCAGCTGCTGCAGTGGGCCGATCAGGTGCGCCGGCTGCGCATCCGGGCCAACGCCGACACCCCGCAGGATGCAAAGGTGGCCCGCGAATTCGGCGCGGAGGGCATCGGGCTCTGCCGCACCGAACACATGTTCTTCGGCGAGGAGCGGCTGCCGGTGGTGCGCGAGATGATCCTGGCGCGCGATGTGGCGGCGCGCAAGGCGGCGCTGGCCAAGCTGCCGCCCTTCCAAAAGGAGGACTTCAAGGGCCTCTTCGAAGTGATGAAAGGGCTGCCGGTGACGATCCGGCTGCTGGATCCGCCCCTGCATGAGTTCTTGCCGAACGATCCAGAGGATCAGGAGAAGCTCTCCAAGCAGCTGGGGATCGACCTCAAGGTCCTGCGGCAGACGATCAATAGCCTGCATGAGATCAACCCGATGCTCGGCCACCGCGGCTGCCGCTTAGGGCTGACCTACCCGGAGATCAACGACATGCAGGCACAGGCCATCTTTGAGGCCGCCTGCGAGCTGGCGCGGGACGGAGTGAAGATCGTGCCCGAAGTGATGGTCCCGCTGGTCGGCCATCCGAACGAATTCCGGGCGGCGAAGCAGGTTATCGATGAGGTCGCCAAGAAGACGATTGAGCGCTACAAGGTGAAGCTGGTATACCTCCTCGGCACCATGATCGAGGTGCCGCGCGCGGCCATGGTGGCGGATGTCATCGCCAAGGAAGCCGAATTCTTCAGCTTCGGCACCAACGACCTGACGCAGATGACCTTCGGTTTTTCACGGGATGACATCGGCAAGTTCCTGCCGCACTACCTGAAGGAAGATATCCTGCCGGCCGACCCCTTTGCCAAGCTCGATCAGGAGGGCGTGGGCCAGCTGATCCAGTTGGGCATCGCCAAGGGCCGCAAGGCGCGCAAGGGGCTGAAGGTGGGCATCTGCGGCGAGCATGGCGGCGAGCCCTCCTCCATTGAGTTCTGCCACCGGGTGGGCATGGACTATGTGTCCTGCTCGCCGTATCGCGTGCCGATCGCCCGCCTGGCCGCTGCCCAAGCCGTCGTCCGCGAGAGAAGGACATGACGCCAGCAGACAGCAGACAGCGGACAGCAGACAGCAAGAGCGTCTTCACTGTGTGCTGTGTGCTGTGTGCTGTGTGCTAACGATGGATCCTATTCGTTCCTATCTCAAGGATATCAAGTCCATCCCGCTCCTGACGGCCAAGCAGGAGATTGAGCTCGCCAGGAAGATCAGGAAGGGCGACCGGGTGGCCAAGCGGCAGATGACGCTCTCCAACCTGCGGCTGGTCATCAACATCGCCAAGCGTTACTCCCACCTCGGCGTGCCGCTGCTCGATCTGATCGAAGAAGGCAACCTCGGCCTGATGAAGGCGGTGACCAAGTACAATCCCCGAAAAGGGTTTCGCTTCTCCACCTACGGTGCTTGGTGGATCCGCCAGTACATCACGCGCGCCATCGCCAACCAGGGCAAAACCGTGCGCATTCCGGTCTACATGACGGAGCTGATTTCCAAGTTCAAGCGGATCACCGAGGAGATGTCGCAGAAGCTCGGCCGCCGTCCGAGCGCCATGGAACTCGCCCGGCGGATGCGCCTGCCGGTGGAGCGCATCGAGCGCCTGCAAGAGCTGGTGACCTCGGCGCAGACCACCTCCCTCGAAACGCCGGTGGGCGAGGAAGGGGAGACCGAGATGATCGACCTGCTGGAGGATGAGAGCGGCCACTCCCCGCAGGAGGAGATCACGCGCTTTCTCCAGCATGAGCGCATCGACGCGCTGCTGCAGAAGATGAACGAGCGCGAGCGGCGGGTGCTGGTGCTGCGCTACGGGCTGGATGACGGCATTTCCCGCACCCTGGGCGAAACCGCGAAATTTTTCAGCATCACGCGCGAGCGCGTGCGCCAGATCGAGGTGGCCGCCATGCGCAAGCTCCGCGCCCTCATCGCGACAGAAGAAACAGATCAGAAGATAAAAGACGATGCGCGGAAGAGTACCGCAGAGAAGATGGGCGCCGAAAAAAGACGGATGGTCGATGGAAAGATGCGCAATGGAAAGTCCAAACGCTGACGCCCCAGTAGCTCAGTATGGAAGAGCAGCGGTTTCCTAAACCGCGTGTCCGCCGTTCGAATCGGCGCTGGGGCACTTTTTCGTGTCCGGCAGAGTCCACTAAACGCCACATAACCCTGCATAGCGAATGTCAACGCCACATAAAAAATGCTTGACAAAACTTGCGGTGGCTCTTAAAGTAAGCGAAACCTTGAGGGGAGGTGTGCTCAGGCTCCCGGGAAAGGGGAGGAACAACACAGCAGTTACGTGGGATTCCTTGACACTTAACCGTTGAAGTCTGGGGACACCAAGCGTTCGGATGTGTACGTTGCAGGGTGGGGACGCACAACAAGGAGGTCAGTCGATGGGGAAGGCTACGCTCCGAAGCGCAGTCCTTCTGGCATTGCTCGCCATGGGCATGGCGGCCACAGCGATGCCCAGCTTTGCAGAGACGCAGAACGTCCGGGTGGGGGGTGACATCACAACCCGCGCCTTCATCCGGAGCAACCTCGACTTGCGGGATGGCAATGACATCAGTGATACTCAGCCGTCTGATCTGGATGACCACGACCGGTTTATTCAGACGACGACAGGTCTGAACATCAACGCGGATATGACCGACAACGTGTCGGCAGGCATTCGGCTGGCCAACGAGTTAGTTCTTGGGGATTACCAAACCAATAGTGACAACAACGATTTTGCTGTCAGTCAAGCCTGGGTGAAGCTGAAAGATTTGTTCTTTTCTCCCTTGACGGTGACCCTCGGTCGTCAACCCATCGTGTGGGGCCGAGGCTTTGTGCTGGGGAGTTCATTAATTCCGCATGCCGGACTCATCGGTGAACTGTTGGGTTCCCTCGCCGCTGATGAGTTTACTGATTTTACGGCGTTCGATGGCGCGCGATTGACGTTGGATTTCCAAGGCGCGGCGGCTGTCGACTTGCCATTGACCGTTGATGCCGTCTATATCAAGCTAGAGGAAAATACGGTTGGAATTGCGGATGACAACGACCTCACCGGTGTCAACCTCGGTACACGGTTTGATGCGGCCAACGCTGAAATTGAAACATATTTCTTGAACAAGCGCGACCGCAGCAATACACCGGCTGCTAACTTGGCTGTTCAGCACGCCAATGTCAGCACGCTGGGCGTTCGTGGCAGTGCCGCACCGGTTGAGGGAGTCTATCTGTACGGAGAACTGGCCTACCAGTTCGGTGTTCGCGCTCGTGATGGAACAAACTACACCGGCCTTGCGACCGGCGACCGCCACCAAGCATGGGCAGGTGACTTTGGGGTTGAGTACACCGCCAAGGACGTGGCGATGACGCCGAAGCTGGGTGCCGAGTGGATCTTCTGGACCGGCAAAGATGTCGATGGCGCGGTCACGGGGTGGGACCCGATCGCTCGCGGCTATTTCACCACCGCGCTGCGTGAGTTTCAAGCCGGGGCATTCTATCCGGTCGACCAGGCGTGTACGACAGGTGCTGGTAACGTCTGTACACCATCGGTCACAAACCAGCACCAGTTGTCCGTGTACGGGAGCGTCAAGCCGACCGAAGATCTTGAGGTGGCTCCGCGCTTGACATGGTTCATTGCGGACGACGGCTTACGGCCGCGCGCGCTGGATGGAACCACCCAGTCTAAGCGAAAGAGCTTCCTCGGAACCGAGTGGGACACGATCGTGACCTACCACTATACGCCGGATGTCACCTTCGGTGTGATTCACGGGGTCTTCTTCCCTGGGAATGTGTTCCGAAAGCCGTATGACGCCGTGGCGCAGGAGCTTGTCACGACGGTTGGCGTGAAGTTCTAAGTTTGGTTCGTGATTTCCCAGCCCCCTGGTTCGCAAGAGCCAGGGGGCTGTTTTGTTAATGTCTTGACCTGACACATGTCACCTGTCACCTGTCACTAATGCCTCATCCACTCTATGTATCTTTCATCTGGCACATGCACCAGCCCTATTACCGCAATCTGCGCACGGGCGAGTGCTCCATGCCTTGGGCGCGGCTGCACGCCACGAAGGACTATCTGGACATGGTCAAGCGCCTTGAAGGCTTCCCGGCCATCCATCAGACCTTCAACGTCGTACCATCGCTGTTGGATCAGCTCGAGGAGTACCTGCCGCCGAAGAACCACAGCGATCGTTTCCTGGAGCTCTCCAGAAAGAAGGCTGAAGAGTTGACGGCTGAGGAGCAGAAGTTCATCCTCCAGTGGTTTTTTCTGGCGCATCACGAGCGGATGATCCGCCCCTACCCGCGCTACCATGATCTGCTCGCCAAGCGGGGCCATCAGGTGCGGGAAGGGGAGTGGCCCGCGGTGCTGAGGCGCTTTAAGCCGGCAGACTTCCGCGATCTGCAGGTGTGGTTCAACCTGGCCTGGATCGACCCCTGGCTGCGCCGCCAGGACGCGGGGCTGGCCAAGCTGGAGGCCAAAGGCGCCCACTTCACCGAAGAGGAGAAGGAGGCGGTGCTGGCCGCGCACCTCGCTCTCCTGAGCCAGGTGATCCCGGCCTATCGACAGGCGGCAGAGCGCGGCCAGATCGAGCTCACCACCTCGCCCTACTACCATCCCATTCTGCCGCTGGTCTGCGACACCAATGCGGGACGGGTGGCCCTGCCGTCGCTGCCGCTGCCTGAGGTGGCGTTTCGGCATCCGGAGGACGCGCGCTGGCAGTTGCAGCAGGGGTTGCGCCGCCACGAGCAGGCTTTCGGCAGGACGGCCCGCGGGATGTGGCCGCCGGAAGGCAGTGTGAGCGAGGAGGTGGTCGGGCTCGCCATTGAGGCCGGGGTGCGCTGGATCGCCACCGATGAGGCGATCCTCTGGCGCACTCTCAAGACATCTCGAGACGCGTCACTGCTGTATCGCCCCCATCTCCTGAAGCGCCAGACAGACAATCTCTCCATCGTGTTTCGCGATCGGGAGCTCTCTGATCTGATCGGCTTTGTCTATAGTCAATGGGAAGCTCCCTCGGCCGTTGCTGATTTTCTGAAACGCCTCGAGGTAATTTATAAGCAGGCGCGCAACGCCCAGCAGCCATGGTTGGTCAGCATCATTCTTGACGGGGAGAACGCCTGGGAGTTCTACGCGGAGGACGGCCACGAGTTTCTCACGCGTCTCTATGAGGCGCTGGCCGCCGATGGGCGGTTTCATTGCGTCACGGTGAGCGAATTTCTTAAGCAGTTTCCAGCGGGTGAGCCCTCACTGCCGCCGCTTTTCAGCGGTTCATGGATCGACGGCAATTTCGCCACCTGGGTCGGCCATGAAGAGAAAAATGCGGCATGGCTGCAGTTGGGGGCGGTCCGAGAGGCGCTGGCGGCAAAGAGCAGGGAGGATTCGGCGTACGCCAAAGCGTGGGATAGCTTCGGCGCCGCCGAGGGCAGCGATTGGATGTGGTGGTTCGGCGATACCCATTTCACCGCCCAGGCGGAGGAGTTCGACCGGCTGTTCAGGACGCATCTGGAGAATGCCTATCATTTCGCAGGGCTGAAGCCGCCGGAGGAGCTGAGCCGGCCGATCCGCCGCTATCTGGTGCAGCCGCTGTATGAGCCGACCGGTCCGATTGAGCCGGTCATTGACGGGCGGGAAACCTCCTACTACGAGTGGCTCTACGCGGGGCGGGTGGATCTCAGGCAGCAGTACGCCGCCATCCACCGCGGCACCCAACATCTTCAGGGGCTCTTGTACGGGCTGAATGCTGACGCCCTGTATCTGCGCGTGGATGTTGATCCATCGTTGCGCACGCAGCTGGCCTCCTGGACGCTGGAGTTCGAGTTTTCCACGGCCGTGCGGCTGCAGGCGACGTACGAGAGCGGACGGCTCACGGCCCGGCTGGGGGAGGCGGAAGTCCCATGCGCCTTTGACCGGGTGATCGAGCTGCAAGCCCCGCTGCATCTGCTGCGTCCGACCGCGCAGGCATGGCTGCACGTTACGCTGAGGCTGATCAGCCACGGGGAGGTGTTGGAGCAGTATCCGACCCAGGGCAGTTTTGCGCTTGTGGCCTCCCTGCAGGAGCTGGAAAGCCGCCTCTGGCCGGTCTGACGGACGATCCCTCGGGGGGCGGATGGACGCGGAGACGTTCCCGAGAGGGAGGCCCGGAGACGCCCTCGTTGCGTGGCGGGGAGAGGGAGGGTTCCCCGAGGGAACGGCCCGCGGCCACAGCCGCCCTCCTGACTTGATTTACCGACGGAAGGCCCGTATAATCAGCTATCACGATGACACCGATCCGTATTGCGATCGCCGGGGTGGGCAATTGTGCCAGCGCCTTGTTGCAGGGATTGGAGTACTACGGCCCGCTTCATCAGCGGCGCAACGGGCACGGCGCCGATGGGCTGCTCCATCCGGTGGTGGGCGGCTACTACCCCTCGGACATCAAGGTGGTGGCGGCCTTCGACGTCGATGCCCGCAAAGTGGGCCGGTCGCTTGAAGCGGCCTGCGCCGCTGAGCCGAATTGCACCACGCAGTTCTTGAAGCGCCTTCCCGCGTATCGCGTGCGCGTCCAGATGGGCCCGGTGCTCGATGGGGTGGCCCCCCATATGCGCCGCTACCCTAGCGAACGCACGTTCGTGGTGGCCAGGGCGCAGCCCGTCAATCTCGCCAAAGCCCTCAAGCAAAGCGGGACAGAAATCCTGCTGAATTACCTGCCGGTGGGCTCCCAGAAGGCGACTGAAGCGTACGTCCACGCCTGCCTCGAGGCCGGCGTGAGCCTGATCAACTGCATCCCGGTCTTCATCGTCTCGAACCCCGTATGGGTGGCTCGCTTCGCGAAGCGGGGCATTCCGGTCGTCGGAGACGACGTCAAAGGGCAGGTGGGGGCGACGATCCTGCACCGCACGCTCGCCCGGCTGTTCATGGAGCGCGGGGCCGTCATCGACCGCACCTACCAGCTCAACGTGGGCGGCAATACGGATTTTCTCAATATGCTCAACCAGAGCCGCCTGAAGATGAAGAAGATTTCGAAAACTGAGGCGGTGCAGACGGTGTTGAAGACGCCCCTGAACACCTCGGAGATCCACATCGGCCCGAGCGACTACGTGCCGTGGCAGCGCGACCGGAAGGTCTGTTTCTTGCGCATCGAGGGGCGCGGCTTCGGCGACTGCCCGATTGAGATCGAGGCGCGGCTCTCCGTTGAGGACTCGCCGAACAGCGCCGGGGTGACGATCGATGCCATCCGGTGCCTGCGGCTGGCGAGGGACCGGCGGTTGCGTGGGCCGCTGTACTCGATCTCGGCCTGGACGATGAAACACCCCCCGAAGCCGATGCCGGATGAGCAAGCGCGCCAGCTCATTGAAGCCTTTATCGACGGAACCAGCGACCGTTAGTCCGCCGTGGACACCCTGTTAGTGAACGCTGCTTCCTGCCGGGTCGTGCGGGCAGGAGCGCCCCAGGCATGGGGATCGGTCCTCCGATTTGGGCTCTGCACCGTGCTGCTCAGCCTCCTGCTGAGCCTCGTGATCACGCCGCTGATCCATCAGCCTTGGCTTCAGGTCGTCCGGCGCTGCGTCTGCGTTGCGGCGGTCTTGAGCCTCTGGGTATGCCTGAGCAAGTTTGACCGGCGTTCGCTGGCGTCCTACGGCCTGGTGCACGTCGGAAAGGGCAGAGGACACCTGGCTGGCGGAGCGGTTTTAGGGCTCATCGGCCTGGGAATCATGCTGGCGGTAGGGCTGCTCAGCGGGGCGTGCCAGGTCGATGTGTATCCGGACGCCGGGAAGCTGTGGCGCACGCTGATCGGCTTTATTCCAGCGGCGCTGCTCGTCAGCGTGATTGAAGAGATGGTCTTCCGGGGCATGATCCTGCAGAATCTGCTGGTGGTTTCCAAGGGGTTTGGGGTCGCCGCCAGCAGCGCGCTCTACGCCCTCGTGCACCTCAAGCAGACGACGTTCACCACAGAGAGCTGGATGGAGCTGGCGGGATTGTTTCTGTTCGGCGGTGTGCTCGCCGTCAGCTACCTGATGACCGGGCAGCTGTGGCTCGGCATCGGCCTGCACGCCTCGCTGGCGTATGGGGCGAGGGTGAATAAGCTGGTGATCGCGTTTTCTGACGGGTCGATGTCGTGGTTAGTGGGCACCAGCCGGCTGGTCAACGGCCTCTCAGCCTGGATCGCCCTGGCGGTAATCGGAATGGTGATTTGGTGGTGGACCGCAAAGTCCAAGAGAGGAGAAGCGCGTCATGTTGAAGGGTAGGGGGATGGTTGTTGTCTGTGTCGCGGCGCTCGGCATACTTGGGGCGGTGGTGCCGGCCTGGGCTGGTGAGCCGGTCAACGCTCCCTACGTCAGCGGGTCGCTGAGGAAGCTGGGGCGCGGCATTGCGAATGTCGCCACGTGTCCGGCGGAGCTGGTCCGCACGCCACTGTTGGTCGGCCGGCGGGATGGCCTGATCGCCGAGCTGAGTGTTGGGATCGTGCAAGGGGTGTGGATGATGCTGGTGCGCGGGGTGACCGGCGTCTTTGAGGTGGCGAGCTTTTACGCCGAAATTCCGAAGGGCTTTGAGCCGCTGGTGAAACCGGAATTCGTCTGGGCGTCGGGGAGCTGGGCGGAATAGCGCCTCGCCGAGGCGATTAGCGCAGCAATTCCCGCTGCTGCTCGTCGGGCAGCGTGCGGCGCAGGGCGTTGACGATGCGGGTCAGTTCATGGTCCAACTGGGTGACGAAGAAGAGCAGCCGCTGGGTCAGCCAAAAGACGCCGCAGAGTGCAAGCCCGATGACGGAGGTGGCGGCCTGAATTTCGCTGGAGGGCGTCAGCAGGAGGTAGAGAAAGACCGCGGCCGCCAGCAACAGCAGCAAGACTTTCATCCGCTCGACGGCTTCGAGGAAGCTGCGATCCTTCTTGGTCAGTGGCATCGGCATCTCCTTGTTCTGATTCCCTAGTATACCCCATGCCGAGCGGATTGACACCGAGAGAAGCGAGTCGATAGAATGCGCGGGAGGGAACGCTCAATGACTGTTGCACGCCGCTTCATCCTCATCATGCTGGCGGCTGCCGGCTGCTGCGCGGCCGGCGCGCCATGCGTTTGGGCCCAGGATCCCATTCATAAGATGGGCCGCGGGGTTGTCAACGTGCTCACCGGATGGATTGAGCTGCCGAAGCAACTGCATCTTGGCAGCCAAGAGGACAATCCGGTGGTCGGTGTCGGCATGGGGCTGGCCAAAGGGCTGGGACTGACGGTGTTGCGGGCGGGCGTGGGCGCCTATGAAGCGGCGACCTTTCCCATCCCGTACCCGAGGCAGTTCGCTTCGCCGTATGAACAGATGGAGATGCCGGATTACGCGTGGGAATAACACGGCCGCCGCCCTGCTTCTGCTGCTCGCGGCCGGCGGCGGGGAAGCGGACGCACGCAACACGGCTGACGAGCCTACCATCCAGACGGTAGGCTCGATTGTTCTTGAGCCACCGCTCGCCCACCCGCGAGTGGGCGAGCGGCTGGGCTTCCACGGGCGATGGTTCGGCATTCCGGTCGGTTACGGCTGGATCGAAGTCAAAGGTGTCATCGAGTTCGAGGGCCGCCAAGCCTACCACATCGAAGTCCAGGGGCACAGCAACGAGGTGCTCTCGGCCTTCTACCCGATCCACGACGTCATAGAGTCCTACCTGGACGCCGAAACCCTTCGGCCCTTGCGGTTCGAAAAGCACCAGCGGGAGGGCCGCTACCGCGCGGATGAAGTGGTCATCTTCAACCATCAGACGTCGACGGCCCACTATACCTCCTTGCTCAATAAGTCGGGAAAACAAATCCCGCTGCCGGAACAGTTCCAGGATCTGATCAGCGCGATATATTGGTTCCGGTCCCAAGCGGTTGAGCCCAACCGGCAGCTGCTCGTCAATATCTATTCGGACGAGAAGATCTTCGAGACGACCCTCCTGATCCTGAAACCGACCATCCTGGAGCTGCGCAAGCGCGGCACCTTTCCATGCTTGGTGGTGGAACCCAAGGCCAGGTTCAAAGGGCTGCTGGTCAAGCGGGGACGCCTCTGGGCGTATTTGACGGCGGATGCGCGCCGGCTGCCGCTGTTGGTGCAGGCGACCACGCCATGGGGAGTGATGAGCGCGGTGTTGGATGAAGCAGCCTTACGGAACTGATGATTGGGCTGAAATAAATGTCTGATAAGGTCTATTCTGTAAAATAGACTTATTCGGCCAAAGCAGCCGAGAAAAACGCCCCAAGGCGCTTCAAATAGGCTTTGGGGTTTCTGCTATAACCCTCCAGGTGGGCGGCGCCGTCGATCAGCCAGAGCTCTGACGCGCCGCTGGCCTGCTGGATCTGCCGTAAGCCTTCGGCTGGCATGCGGGGATCGGCCGCACCGCCGATGATCAGCAGCGGCCGCCGGCCCAGGCGCGCGGCACTGTGCTGGGGCGAGAGCGCTGCGGGCCAGATGCCGAAGCGCAGCTTGTAGGTCAGCCGGATAAACCACAGAAACGGCTGGCGTGGCAGCCAGGGATAGAGCAGCGCCTGGTGGATGGCAAGCGACGCGTCCAGGTCCGTGTACGAGCTGTCGACCGCCACAGCTCCTAACCGTTCATCCTTCCCCGCCACCATCAAGGCCACCGCACCCCCCATGGAAATGCCGTAGATGCCATACGGGGTTGCGGGAATCTCCGGCTGCTGGCCCAGGAAGGCCAACGCGCCTTCCAGATCGCGCTGCTCGGTTAATCCAAAGGAGGTGGTGCGCCCGGCGCTGCCGCCGTGGCCGCGGAAGTCGAACAGGAAAAGATTGAAGCCTGCCTGATGCAGGCCGGAGGCGATCTCCAGCAGGTCGGCGCGGTTCGATCCCACCCCATGGCAGCCCAGGATCCAGGGCTGCGACGGATCGGCGGCGATTTTCCAGCCCTCAAGCGGCAGGCCGTCGGTGGCGGAAAACCGGACGGTTTCGGCAGGCAGCCCGAAGACGTCCGGGCTGATGGTGATGGGCATCCGCGGCAGCCAGGTATTGCGGAGAAACAGGGCGGCGGAAAACGCCCACAGCCAGAAGACCGTGAGGAAGAGAACTTCGAGGGCAATCACAGGATATGATTTCACAGATTGAAAATCGGATTACGCAGATAAAACATCATGCCAAGAAGAATCTGCGAAATCAGATGTGACGATCTGCGTAATCACCAAGTTATTTGACCATACTGCCGGCCGGCATCGGCCGTTCAGGGCTGACGAGGACCAGTGTGCCGCCGTTGGAGGCGGCCAGCACCATGCCCTGGCTTTCGATGCCGCGCAGCATCGCCGGCTTCATGTTGGCGACAACGACCACCTGCTTACCGACCAGTTCAGAAGGTTGGTAGAAGCCTTTGATGCCGGCCACGATCTGTCGGGGGCTGCCTTCGCCGATATCCACCGTCAGCACCAGCAGCCGGTCGGCCTTCGGGTGGTCCGCCGCGGCGGTGATGATGCCCGTCTTCAGGCTGATCTTCTGGAAGTCTTCAATTGAGGCCTGTGCAGGGGCAGGCGGCACGGCCGGTGCCGGCGGTGTTGCCGGAACAGTTGGTGGGGGAGTCCCCTGCCCTGGGTCGCTCATGCAGCCACCGGAATGAGCGGTGCTTCCTGGGGCGGCACCATGGTGATGGCGTCCCAGGGGCAGATTTTTTCACAGAGCCAGCAGCCGATGCACTTGGGCTGGTCGATGATGCAGGTTGGCAGCAGCGTGGGATGCTCAGGCCCTGGCAGCTTGTCGATGCAGTCCACCGGGCAGACGGCGATGCAAGCCTCGCAGCCGGTGCAGCTGTCAGGGTTGATGATCGCTTTGGGGCGCCCCTTGCGGGGCTGTGGCGCGGCAGCCGCCATGCTTATCCTTTCGAGAGCCGCTCGGCGACAAGGCGGCTGACCAGTTTGCCGTCAGCCGCACCGGAGGCCTTGGCCATGACGTCCTTCATGATCGGCCCTTGCTGCTTGCCGACGGTGGCAATGGCGTCGTCGATGAGTTTGCGGAGGGCTTCTTCGGAGAGCTGCTGCGGCAGGTAGGAGTTGAGCAGAGCGAGCTCCTGCTCCGATTGCGTGAGGATGTCCTGCCGGTTGGACTGCTTGGCGGATTCGATGGTTTCCCGTCGCTGCTTGGCTTGCTGGGAGAGCACCTGGAGGATTTCCGGGTCATCGAGCCGGTCCTTGCGCTTGTCGATGGCGACCTTCTGGATGCCGGCTTTGATCAGGCGCAGCGTGTCGATCCGGATACGGTCGCCGGCCTTCATGGCGGTTTTATAATCGTCCTCGATGCGATCAGTCAGTGTCGGCATTTACTCTTCGAAGGTACCAGTCTACACAACTTACCCGAGCGCTTCAAGTAGGCGGCTGTGGCCGCGGGCCGTTCCCTCGGGCGGCAGTGAAGAGGACGCCGATGATGGTTTTGGCGTCGCAGATGGAGCCGGTCCGGATGCGCTGCAGCGCCTCGCGCAGGGAGAGGATGACCGGAGTGACCATCTCATCAGGCTCAGGACGTGGTGGCACCGGTGTGAGCCCCGTGGCGAGGAAGATGGTCATCTGCTCGGAGACAAAACCCGGGGCGGCGTAAAACTGGCCCAGCCGTGTGAGATGTTTGGCCTTCCAGCCGGTTTCCTCCTCAAGCTCCCGTTTGGCGCAGAGGTCGCGCCGCTCCCCCAGCTCTAGGGTGCCGGCTGGCAGCTCAAGGAGGAAGCGGCCGACCGCCCGGCGGTACTGCCGCACGAAGACGATGCGCGAGTGGTCCAGCATCGGAACGACAACGACCGCGCCGGGGTGCTGGATGGTCTCCCGCACGATGCGGTGGCCGCGCACCTCGAGCGTTTCGCGGATCAACCGGATCACCCGGCCTTGATAGATCACCGTCGAATCTTTGACGCGAATCTTGGTCATTGCCTCACGCTCACGATCCGGAGAGGTAGCCCAGCTGGCGCAGGATGCGTTCATCACTGCGCCAGCCTTCGGCGACCTTCACCCAGAGCCCCAAGAAGACCTTGCGGCCCAGCAGCCGCTCCAGCTGCCGGCGCGCCTCCTGCCCGATCTGCTTGAGCATCATTCCGCCCCGGCCGATCACAATGGCCTTCTGCCCATCGCGCTCAACCAGGATCGTGGCCCGGATGGAGGTCACCTTATCCCGGTCTTCGAGCTCGTCGATCAGCACGGCGACGGCATGGGGCACCTCCTGCCGCGTGGCGGCGAGCACCTGCTCGCGGATGAGCTCCGAGACCATCTGCTCGCGCGTCTGGTCGGTGCGCTGTTGCGGCTCATACCAGCGGGGCCCCTCCGGCAGGCGCGCGACGATCTCCTTCAGGAGAATCTTGAGCTGGTCGCCCGTCGTCGCCGAAATCGGAATGCAGTCATCGAAGATGCCCAGCTTGGCACAGCGCTCCAGCAGCGGCAGGAGTTTCGGTTTGCTGGCGATGTCCACCTTGTTGATGGCCAGCAGGACCGGCCGCTTGCGCCCATCCTCGCGCAGGGCGTTCTTGACGGAGGAGAACACCCGCTCATCCTCCGCCGTGATGCCCGCGCGCCCGTCGATGATCACGACCAGCACGTCCGCTTCTTCAATGGCGGCCTTGGCCACCTCGACCATGTAGCGGCCTAATGTGTGCTCCGGCTTGTGCAGCCCCGGCGTATCGAGAAACATCACCTGGGCCTCAGGACGAGTCAGCACGCCGAGAATCCGCTGCCGGGTCGTCTGTGGCTTCGGAGAGATGATCGCCACCTTCTCCCCCAGCAGCGCGTTGAGGATGGTCGACTTGCCCACGTTGGGCCGCCCGATGAGGCTCACATAGCCGCAGCGGAAGCCGGCCGGGGCGGCGCTGCTCATCCCACCACCTGCGCCTTACGGCGTTCTCTGGGTTTTGCGCCCTGAGGCGCCGTGCGGAAGCCACAGGCCCAAAGGATATAATCTGCTCGCCGTGGCTTCCTGGCTTGCCGGAGGCAAGCCGGCGCAGGTGGTGGGATCATGCCCGCCGGCGTTTCTTGCCGATCCAGGACAACAGCTCTTTCAGAGAGAAGCAATTGAGCAACTGCCGCTTGGTCAGCCAGGCCCGGCGGGCTACGCCCAGGCCGTAGGTGATGTTCTGATACTGGTCGAGGCCATGGGTATCGGTGGAAATCGCCAGCATGATGCCGAGTTCCCCTGCCCGATGGGCTGCGGTATCGCAGAGATCCAGCCGCTGAGGATAGGCGTTGATCTCCATGGCGGTGCCGGTCTCCTTCGCCGCGCGGAAGACGGCTTCCAGGTCGATCGCGTACGGCTCCCGCTGGCCCATCAAGCGGCCCGTCGGGTGTGCGATCAAGGTGACGTAGGGGTTACGCATGGCGGTGATCATCCGTTTCGTGAGGGCCGCTTCGCTCTGCGTAAAGCCCGAATGGATGGAGCCGACGACGAAATCCAGCTCGGCGAGCACCTCATCGGGATAGTCCATGCGGCCTTCGTTGAGGATGTCCACCTCAGCGCCCATCAACACCCGAAACGATCTACTGCGGGCGTTGAGCTGCCGGATCTCCTTCATCTGCTGCCGCAGGCGCTCAACCGTCATGCCATGGGCCACCTTCAACGACTGGGAGTGGTCGCAGATGGCGATGTAGTCGTAACCCATCTGTTCGCCGGCCCGGACCACCTCAGGCAGCGAATCGCTGCCGTCGGACCAGTTCGTGTGGATGTGGAAATCTCCCCGCAGGTGATTGGCCTCCACCAGCTGCGGCAGCGCGTCCGTGCGTGCGGCGTCGAGCTCGCCGCGGTCCTCCCGCAGCTCAGGCGGCATCCACCGCAGCCCCACCGCCTTGTAGACGTCCTCCTCTTCCCTGCCGGTCATCTTTCGTCCAGTCTTGAGCGAGAAGACGCCGTACTCGTTGATTTTTAGGCCCTGCTTGGCAGCCAACTCCCGCAGGCGGACGTTGTGCTCCTTGGAGCCGGTGAAATACTGCAGCGCTGCCCCGAAACTGTCGGGCTTCACCACGCGCACGTCCACCTGGATGCCGCCGGTGGTGATGATGGAGGTTTTCGTCTCGCCCGAGACGAGCACCCTGGCGCAGAAGGGTGCTGCGCGCAGGGCGTCCATGACCTTCAGCGGCTTGGCGGCGGCGGCCAGCAGATCCAGGTCGCCGATGGTTTCCTTCATGCGGCGCAGGCTGCCGGCGGGCGAGACGCGCGAAACACCCGGCACCTTCTCGAGGAAGCGCGCAATCTCCTGTGCCAGAGGCCAGGCTAGACCTAAGTGCATGCGGGCCTGGCCGCGCTTGACGATCTCGATCCCCTTGAGGATGTTCTGCTCCTTCTTCTGCTGAAAGCCCGGTAGGCCTTTCAGCTGGCCGGCGCGGGCCGCCGCCTCCAGCTGGGCAACCGAGGCAATGCGGCGCTGCTGAGAGAGCTGCTTGGCCGTCTTAGGGCCGACGCCGGGAATCTCCATCATCTCCAGCGCGCCTTTTGGCATCGAGCGGGTCAGCTGCTCAATGGCGGCAATCCGTCCCGTCGTCAGGTACTCCTGGATTTTGGCTGCCAGGTCAGCGCCGATGCCTGAGAGTTCTTGTAGTGTTCCGGCGGCGGCCAGCTGGTCAAGATCCCCGCTGAAGCTCTCAAGGTTCTGCGCCGCCCGGCGGTACGCCCGGATGCGGAAGACGTTTTCCCCCTGGAATTCCAGCAGATCCGCCATCTTGGCAAACAGCGCGGCGATCTCGTGTTGCTTCATCCCCCCACCTGCCGGGGTCCGCCAGCGGCGGACCGGAATGTGGCAATGTCAGTAATCCCTCTGGCACATTTAAGGCGTTGCTGAGCATGAAAGTCTATTGGAGCAACGCCTCCAGCAGGTGGGGGGATCATCGGCGGAGAAACTCCGGCAGCCACGCCTGCCAGTTGCCTTCGATCGTCTTGAGCTTCAGGCGGAACTCATCCGACAGGGCGGTTTCCCACGCCTTGCCTTCTCCGATCACCTTGAGGATGCGGCGAATGCGCCAAAAGCCGTATCGCTCAACTAGATAAGCGGCGATGCTGTACGACTGCTGATAAGCTAACGATACCGCTTCAGCCGTCAGCGCGGGCGAGAAGCCGTCCGATAGGTCCTTCCACGGCGTCAGCCGGCTGTCCATCTGGGCCTGCCGCAATGGCGCCATTGGTCCAGGCGCCTGCCGCCGGCCTTCGTATTCAGCCAGGCCCTCATTCAGCCAGATGGGGCACGTGCCATTGGTCAAATCGTAGATGAGCGCATGGGTGTACTCGTGGAACAGAATCGCTTTGACCGTCTGAGGATTCAGCTGCTTGCTGGGCAGCGGCACGCGGATTTTGCCGTCGAACTGTCCGGCGAGCCATTCCGGCGTTTCCTGCCGCAGCTGCTTGAAGCTCTCCGCGCTGTAAACGAGGACGACCAGCCGGTGCTTCGGCCAATAGGCGAAGTCGGAGCCGACTTCCCGCCGAGCCTGCAACAGCACATCGCGGACATCGAAGCCGATGGCGCTTTCGAGCCCTTCTTGATAGCGGATGTCAAAGGAGGCCTGCGATACCCGCTCAAAGTCCGATTCGACCGGCAGCTCCTGCGTGACCTGTTCCAGCCGCTTGCCGATCTCGGGCTGTGAGGGGTCGAGCTTCAACGCCTGCTCCCAGGAGGCCTTGGCTTCCTTGAGCTTCTGCTGGTTGTACTCCAGCTCCCCCCGCAGGGCGTAGGCCTGGGCCAGCTCCGGGTTGGCCTGCAGGGCCAGTTCGATGGCTGACAGGGCATCCGGAAACCTGCGCTGCTGGTAGGCCTCATGCGCCCGGTTGAGGTAGATGCGGCTGAGATTCTCCTTCGCCTGCGTGTTGGCCGGATCAAGCTGCACGGCTTCTTGAAGCTGCCGGACGGCCTGCTCCCACTGCCCCTCATTGCCGAGGACCACACCGTAGTTGTTGTACGCAATCGCCAGCTGCTGGCGGGTGTGCGCTAAGCCGGGGCGTTGCTGCACCTCCTGTTGCAGGCGGGCGATCACCGTCGGCCAATCCGTCTCTTCCGTCGCCGGCGGCGGCTCGGCCACCGCGGAAGAGGCCAGCGCAAGGGCCATCACCGCCGCAAGCGACCAGGCGGCGATGCGCCGCAGCACCTCGGGACGGACCGGCTCGTGATGGAGCTCGTGGTACGCGTCCGGAAAGACGACGCATTGCTTGTCGCACGCCAGCTGATCGAACCACCGTTGCGCCACCGCGGTGGAGACGATCCGGTCGGCCGTGCCATAGAGCAGCAGCGTCGGCACGCGCACCCGCTCCGGGTGCGCCTGCGCTTCGTCGCGGGTTCGGATGAGCGACCAATAACATCGGGCACTCATGGTATTGTGCACCAGCGGATCCTGGCGGTAGGCGTCCACCACGGCAGGGTCATGGCTGAGCGCGCTCGTCTCCAAATTCATGGAGAGGCCGAAGGCCGGCCAGCACGCCATGACCAGGCGCGAGAGCCGCTTCTTCCATGCGGGGATAGTGAAGGCCGTCTCCAGCAGGGGCGACTGGACGATCAGCCGGCGCAGGCCGGCCGGCTGGCTCATCGCCCACCAGATGGCGGCCAAGCCGCCGAAGCTGTGGCCGAAGAGGGCGTACTGCTGATGTCCTGTCTGCGGCAGAAGCACCTGACGCGTCAGAGCTTCCAGCGCGTCCACGCACGAGGGGATGTCCCCGATGTCTCCCCGCGCGCCGGAGGAACGGCCATGCCCGCAGAGATCCGGCGCGGCGACGCACAACCCTTCCGCTGCCAGGGCGTCTGCGACGTCGGCATACCGTCCGCCATGTTCGCCGAAGCCGTGGATGATGACCAGCGTGCTGCGCGCCTGCGGCGGCTTCCACAGGCGGTAGCTGATCCGCTGCCCGATCGACGGCGCGTCCCACACGCCTTCAATGACATCGCTCATGAGGCCGGCGGCTGCGCATACAAGCCGCGCAGCAGCGCTTCATGGCGCTGAGCGATGATGGCGCGCTTGGCCTTCAGCGTGGGGGTGAGCTCGCCGCCCGCCTGCGTGAACTCCCGGTCAAGCAGCGCGATCTTTTTGACTTGTTCGAAGCCGGCCAATCCCTGCTGCTTGGCCTGGATGCGCTCCCAATACCACTGCTGCACCTGCGGATCATTGACCAGCTCTTTTGCGGTGGTGCCGGAGAGCTGCCGCTCGCGCGCAACACGAAGCAGCTGCTCGGCATTCGGCACGATGAGGGCTACGCAATAGGGCTGCTTGTCCCCGTAGACGAATGCCTGGCTGACCGCCGGGTCGGTGACGAAGAGCCCCTCCAGCTTTTGGGGGGCCACGAACTTGCCGCCGGCGGTTTTGATCAAGTCCTTCTTCCGGTCGGTGATGTGGAGCCAGCCGTCCTGATCCAGATGGCCGATGTCGCCGGTATGGAACCAGCCGTCCACGATGGCGGCCGCGGTCGCTTCCGGTTTGTTGTAGTATCCCTGCATGATGTGGGGGCCGCGGGTGAGGACTTCCCCGTCCTCGGCGATCCAGACTTCAACCCCGGGAATCGCCGGCCCCACGCTGCCGAAGCGCGGGCAGTCGAGACGGTTGGCCGCGATGACCGGGGAAGTTTCCGTCAGGCCATAGCCCTCGATGATCGTTACGCCGAGGCTGTAGAAGAACTCGCCGATGGATTTCGACAGCGGAGCACCCCCCGAAACGAAAAACCGCAGGCGTCCCCCGAGCTTGGCCTTCAGCGTATGAAACACCAGCCGGTCGGCCATGGCGCGCTTCAACCGAAGCGGCAGCGGCAGCGGTGTGCCGGCCAGCCGCAGGGCAGCGGACGCCTGCCCGATGCGCAGCGCCCATTCGGCCAGCCGCCGCTTGGCCGGGGAGGCTTGCCGAATACCGTCCGTGATCTTGTTGGATAGTTTTTCAAAAAACCGCGGGACCCCCAGCATGACGGTAGGATGGACCTCCGCCATGTTCTGCGGGATGGTCTCCATGTTTTCCGCATACGCCACCGACGCCCCGGCCGTGAACATCAGATACCAGCCGGCCATCCGCTCAAAGACGTGCGAGAGCGGCAGGAAGGAGAGGTGCGTATCTGCGGCGGAGATCGGAATCACCTCAAGGCAGGCATCCACGTTGGACAGGAAGTTCCGGTGTGAGAGCATGACCCCTTTCGGCTCGCCGGTCGTCCCTGAAGTGTAGATGAGCGTGGCGGTCTCCTCGGCGCGCAACTGCTCCCGCCGGTGCGTGAGCAGGCTTTCGAGCTTGGGACGCAGCTGCCTGCCCTGGGCGAGCGCCTCACGCCAGGTAATCTGGATGGCCGAGGCGCCAGCACCCTCTTCCATGACCAGCAGAAACTGGAGGGACGGCACCTGGCGGGCGACCTGTACTAATTTCTTCGCCTGATCGATCGTGGACACCACGCCGCCAACGGGTTGGCAGTCCCGGCAAATCCCGAGGATCTCCTCGGCCGTCAGGCTGGGATAGAGCGGCACCGACCACGCGCCTGCCGATTGGATGGCCACATCGGCGATGGCCCACTCCGGCCGGTTCTCCGACAAAATCAGGATGCGGTCGCCCACATTGATCTGGTGCTGCATGAGAAAGGTGCTCAAATCCTGCACCTGCTCCTGCGCCTCGCGCCAGGTGATCGCTTGGTAGGCCCCGCCGCGTTTGGCCAGAAACAGGGGTTTCTGAGCGAGGTGTTCGGCCTGCCGGAAAAACCGGGAAGGAATCGTTTCCACCGGGCTAGACGATCCCTTCTTCAAGCCATGCCATGCGGCCATTGAGCACATCTTGCGCCATCCGGTAAGAGGTGCGGTCATCGTTGCGGTGCAGCTGCGCAAATGCCAGCGCGATCCGCCGTTTCGCCAGGCGGCAAAACAAATCCGCCAGCTCTACCGGACTCTGCTCCGAGGGTTGCAGCCGGACCATGGCGTGCGCCTTCGCGCACGCCGCCGCCATCGCGAAGAGGTCGCCGCCGATATCGACCAGTCGGCCCAGCAGTTGCTGCCGGTAGGCCAGCCGCATCTGATGCCGCATGGCGGCGTGGAAGAGTGCCAGGGCCAGGCGGTGGCTGGTGCGCTCAATGAAGCGCAGATGCCCTCCCAATCGGGGCCCCAGCGCCTGGTGTTTGGGCCAGCCGCTCCAGGAGAGCCACTGCTGCGGATACCACAGGGCATAGCGCAGCGCGGCGGCCAGCGCGGTCTTGGCTTTGGCTGGCGGCGGCGTGCGGGGGTTGAGCAGATCGGCGACGGCGCGCATGTGGGCATCGAGCGCCTCGCGGGCGATGAACAGCCGCATGATGTCGCTCGTGCCTTCGATGATGAGGTTGATCCGGCTGTCCCGCATGATGCGCTCAACCGGCAGTGCGGCCTCGCCCCGCGCGCGCAGCGACCGGGCCGTCTCGTAGCCGCGGCCGCCACGGATCTGCACGGTGTCATCGACGATGCGCCAGCAGGCCTCCGAGCAGAAGAGCTTGGCCATCGCCGCTTCAAGCCGGATGTCCGTGGTCTTGCGGTCCACCATCGCTGAGGCCAGCCACACCATGGCGTCCATCGCGATGGTTGTCGCGGCCATGTCGCCGATTTTGACCGCCACCGCTTCGTGCTTGCCGATCGGCCCGCCCCACTGCTTGCGCTCCTTGGCCCACGCGCGCGTACTCTGCAGGCAGCGCTTGGCGGTGCCCACGCAGCCGGCCGGGATGGCGATGCGGCCGGCGTTGAGCGTGACGAGGGCGAGTTTCAATCCCAGGCCCGGGCCCCACAGGATGTTTTCCTTCGGCACCCGGATGTTCGTAAAGCGCAACACGCCGTTCTGGATGCCCTTCAACCCCATGAACTCGCAGCGATGGACAACCTCAAATCCCGGCATGGACTTTTCCACAATGAAGGCCGTGATCTGCTTGCGCTCGCGGCCCCCGACGGCCACGGAGGGAGTGCGCGCCATGACGACGACGACTTCGGCGACGGGACCATTCGTGCACCAGAGCTTCTCCCCGGTGAGCAGGTAGGCCGCCCCATCCTTGGTCGGCGCGGCGATGGTGAGCATGTTCGCCGGATCCGAGCCGACGTCGGGCTCGGTCAGCGCGAAGGCGGAGATGGTCCCCTGCGCCAGCCGCGGCAGGTACTTGCGCTTCTGCTCCTCCGTCCCGAAGAGCATCAGCGGCTGGGGTGCCCCGATGCTCTGATGGGCGCTCAACCAGACGGTGGTGGAGCCGCAATAACTCCCAAGGAGGCAGATGGCGCGGTTATAGTTGGTTTGGGAAAGGCCCAGCCCGCCGTACGCCTTCGGGATCTTCATGCCGAAGCAGCCCAGCTTCGCCAGCCCCTGCAGCACCTCGGCGGGGATTTCGCCGGTGCGGTCGATCTCATCCGGATCGATCCGCTTCCGGAGAAAGGCTTCCAGCGTGGCGAGGAAGGCGTCGCCGATCTGCCGGTCCTCGTCCGGCTGTTCCGGGTACGGGATGATCAGGTCGGTGCGCAGCCGCCCCATGAACAGCTCGCCGATAAAGCTGGGATGGTGCCATTCCGCCTCGCGCGCGGCCTCCGTCACTTCGAGCGCTTCGGGGGCACCCTTCTCCAGCAGCACGTGGGGGTCGCTCGTCATCCCACCACCTGCTGGCTGGCCGAAGGCCGGTCGCTGCAACCATGAAGTGACTTAAGAAGCAGCGACCGTTTCGCCTTCAGTCGTTCTTGGCACATCGGGTGGCGAAACCCAGCAGGTGGTGGGATCATGCCGCCACCACGTTGGCCGGCGCTCCCGCCAGAAAAGCGGTGATGTTGCCTGCCGTCGTCTCCACAATGCGCTGCAGCGCCTCTCGGCTGTCGAAGGCGATGTGCGGGGTGATCACGACGTTCTCCCGGTGCAGTAGGATGTGGTTGCGCAGGGCCGTCGCCAGCTTCTCCTTTGAGAAGTCCTTCGAGAGCAGCTGTCGCTCCTCCTTCACGAGCTCTTCCCCTTCCAGCACATCCAGCCCGGCTCCGCCGACGAGCCCCTCATCGAGCGCCCAGACCAGGGCGTCCGTGTCCACCAAGCCACCGCGCGCCGTGTTGATCAGCAAGGCGCCGCGCTTCATCAGCCCGAAGGTCTTCCGGTTCATGAGATGGTGCGTGGAGGGCAGGTACGGCGTATGGAGGCTGACGATGTCCGAGGAGCGCAGGAGCGTTTCCAGCGGCACGTACCGGTAGTCGAGCACTTCACTGAGAAAGACGTTTTTCACCACGTCGTGCACCAGCACGTCCATGCCGAAACCCTTGGCCATTTTGATGACATGCAAGCCGATATGGCCTGCCCCGATGACACCCAGCGTCTTGCCTTTCAGATCGAAGCCTTGCAGCCCCTCGAGGGAGAAGTCGCCTTTGGTGGTCTTGACGTAGGCTTTGTGGATGTTGCGCGACAGCGCGAGGATCAGCGCAAAGGTATGCTCCGCCACCGTATTTTCGCCGTAGGAGGGGACGTTGCAGACGGTGATCTTCCGCTTCTTGCAGGTGGCCAAGTGGATGTGGTCGAAGCCGGTGGAGCGGGTGGCGATCAAGCGCAGTGTTGGCAGCCGGCGCAGCACGGCGGCGGTGAGCGTGGAGTAGATGAACACCGAGAGGATCTGTGCTGTGGCGGCGGCGCGCCACGTTTCCTCCGTTAACGGGCTGGTCACGTATTTTACCGAGGCGCGCGAGGCGGCCAGCGCCCGCGTCAGGTACCGCCGCTCCCAGGGGGCCGTCTCGAAAAACACCGCACGCATAAGAATAATGGCTCGTTCAGGGTTCAGGGTTGAAGATTGGCCCAGAACCCAGAACCCCCAGCCCCATGGTTTATCGGTCCTTAAATTGCGGTTGGCGCTTTTCGAGAAAGGCTTTCACGCCTTCCTTGCTGTCTTCGCTGGCCGCCACCGCTGCGAAGGCTTCGGCTTCGCGTTTCAGGCCTTCCTCCAGCGGAAGAGCGAGTCCTTCCTCGATGGCCCGCAGCGACTGCGCCACCGCGACCGCGCCCTTGCCGGCGATCTTGCGGGCCAGGTCCTTCGCCGCTTTCAGCACTTGATCCTGGGGGACGACCTGGTTAACCAGGCCCAACCGCAGGGCTTCCTGCGCCATCACCACGTCGCCGGTGAGGATCCACTCCGTCGCTTTGGCTTTGCCGATGAGCCGCGGCAGCCGCTGCGTGCCCCCCCAGCCTGGCATGATGCCGAGGTTGACCTCGGGCTGGCCGAACCGGGCCCGGTCGCCGCTGATGCGCAGGTGGCACGACATCGCCAACTCCAATCCGCCGCCGAGGCACACCCCGTTGATGGCGGCAATGACCGGCTTCGGGCAGCGCTGCATTTTCAGGAAGACCGAGTGGCCCAGGGTGGTCATCTCCTTCGCGGCATCAATCGAGGTGAACTGGCTGACCTCCTTAATGTCCGCCCCCGCCACGAACGCCAAGGAGCCGCCGCCGGTGATGATGACGACTTTGACGGTGGATTCAGACGGGATGGCGTCGAAGAGCTGGTCCAACTCCTGCAGCGTTTGTCGGTCCAGCGCGTTGACCGGCCGGTGATCGATTGTGACCACCGCGATGCGATCCTCGACCGCGACCTTGACGTTCTGCCTTGATGTCAGCGCCATCGTTTCTCCACAACTGGGCGGCTGTGGCCGCGGGTCGTTCCCTCGGGGAACCCTCCCTCTCCCCGCCACGAGACGATGGCGTGTCCGGGCCTCCCTCTCGGGAACGTTCCCGCGGCCATCCGCCCCTGCTGGTTCATTCGGTGTACTCGAAGAAGCCCTTCTTGGCCTTCTTGCCCAGCCGGCCGGCGGCGACCATCCGCTTCAGCAGCGGCGAGGGCCAAAAGCGCTCCCCGTAGCGCTTGGTGAGTCCGTTGAGCTCGGAGAGCACTACCTCAAGGCCCACGTCGTCCGCATAGTGCAGAATGCCGCCCTTCGCTTGCGGGAACCCCAGCCCCGCGATCACTGAGAGATCCACGTCAGAGGCAGTGCAGACGCGCTCCTCCAAGCATCGGATCGCTTCGTTGATCATCGGTAGCACCAGCCGATGGACCGAGAATTCGGACGCGCCCTGCGGCTTGGAACGAAGCTCCGCAAGGATCTTCTCCAGCTCCGGATCCGGCTGCCCGGCCCGTTCCCCGTACAGATAGAAGCCGGCGCCGGCCTTCGCCCCCAGGCGCTTCAGCCCGTAGAGCCGCTCCCAAATTGGTGCCGGCTCCATCCGCGGGCCGTACGCATCAAGCAGGACGTTGACCACCTCGCGGCAGACATCGAATCCCAAATTATCAACGAGGGTAAACGGTCCCATCGGAAATCCGAAGGCGACCATGGCCTCATCAATCTGTCGGGTCGTCGCTGTGCCTTCCTGGACGCAGAAGGCCGCTTCGTTAAGGTACGGCATGAGGATGCGGTTGACGAGAAACCCGGGGCATTCATTGACGCGCACCGGCAGCTTGCGCAACCCTTCCGCAAAGGAGAGAATGTCCCCCACCACGTCCTCGGAGGTTTCCAATCCGGGGATGACCTCCACCAGCTTCATGATGTGGGCCGGATAGAAGAAGTGCATCCCGACGACCTTGTGCGGCCGCTTGGTCGCACCCCCCAGCGCGGAGATGGACAGCGATGAGGTATTCGAGGCAATGACGGACGACTCCGGCAGGACGCCATCCAAGTCGCGGAAGATCTGCTGCTTCAGCGGCAGCTGCTCCGGCACGGCTTCGATGGCCAGGTCGACGTCCTTCATCGCGTCATAGCTCGTCACCCCCGCAACCAGCAGCACCTTCTTCTCCATCTCATCTTGGGTCATTTTGCCCCGGTCGACCCGCCGCTGGTAGATCTTCCGGATGGTGTCCAGGCCGCGGTCGACTCGCGCCTGGTCCACGTCCTTCAAGAGGACGGGAATACCGCTGAAGCTGATGACCTGGGCGATCTCCGCTCCCATGGCCCCCGCCCCGATCACCGCCGTTTTGTAGATGTACATAGATCAGGCGCGCTCGTAGATGATCGTGGCGCCCTGGCCGCCGCCGATGCAGGCCGTGGCCAGCCCGAGCGAGAGGTTGCGCCGCTTCATTTCATGCAACAGCGTCACTGTCAGGCGCGTGCCGGTCGCACCCACCGGATGCCCAAGCGCGATGGCGCCGCCATTGACATTGGTGATCTCCCGGTTGTAACCGAGCACCTTTTCGCACGCGAGGAACGTCGCCGCAAACGCTTCGTTGAGCTCGATCAGCTGGATGTCCTTGAGGGTCAGGCCGGCCTTCTTCAGCGCCAGCGGCACCGACAGCGTCGGGCCCAGACCCATGCGCTCAGGCTCCAGGCCCGCGACGGCATAGGCGCGGACCTTGGCCAGCGGCTTGTAGCCGAGCACCTTGGCCTTGTCGAGGGACATGATCAGCACCATCGCCGCCCCATCGGCGTTGAAGCAGGCGTTGCCCGACGTCACCGACCCGCCTTCCTGAAAGATCGCGGGATATTGGCTGAGCAGCTGTTCATTCAGGCCGGGGTTGATCCCTTCATCTTGCGTAAACGGCTCCGGCGGCAGCGCCTTGCCCATGGCCCGCTTCGGCACTAGCACCGGGACGAGCTCGTCCTTGAACCGGTTTTCCCGCGCCGCACGGAAGGCCCGCTGGTGCGAGAGCAGCGCGAATCGATCCTGGTCGGCGCGGCTAATGCCGAATTCCTTGACGAGGTTCTCCGCGGTCTGCCCCATGATCTGGCCGCAGACGGGATCCGTCAGCCCCTCCCACACCGAGTCGATCATCTCCGAGTGGCGCAGCCGCTTGCCCCAGCGCAAGTCGCGGCTGACATAGGGAGCCGCGCTCATGCACTCGGCCCCGCCGGCGATCTGCACGTCCCGGTCGCCGCAGAGAATGTTCTGCGTGGCGCTGACGATCGACTGCAATCCCGAGGCGCAGTTGCGCTGCACCGTGTAGGCCGGCGTCTGGATCGGGACGGCGGCCTTCAGCGCGATGACGCGCGCGATATTCGGCGCGTCCGACCCCTGCCCCACGCAGCCGACGATCACCTCTTCGAGATCGGCGCCTTTGAGGTTCGTCCGCTTGAGCAGCTCCCGCAGGGCGACTTCACCGAGGGCTTGCGCGGTGAGCTGCTTCAGCGCCCCGCCGAAGACGCCCTGGGGGGTGCGCACGCCGTCCACGATGACCGCTTCACGTCCCATCTATTTGGCTCCGATTCAGTTACAGTAAAGTGTCATCGTACTGGCTGAGTTATGCCTTGTCAACGCCCCGCATCCGGGTGATGCGTTTCAGCGCGGGCAACTGCTGCAACGCCACTTCTTCGCCGCGCTGAATGAACTTCGCCGGGCTGGCGAATTCCAGCCAGTGCGATCCCGGGACGGTGGGCCGCAGGGTGATGTCCGCTTCCCGGCAGGAGAGTTCGGAAATCTGGTATTCCATCGATTGCATGGACCGCATGATGATGTCAAAGACCAGCGGGGACATCGATCGGATCAGTTCCTGCCGCAGGCGCAGCCACAGCCGCACCGGCAGGCTGCGCGAGGCAAAGTGGGCGTCCCGCTCCGCACGGCGGTGCTGCAGGGCCAGCAGGTGCGCGGTCAATTCCGGCGTGGTGGGAAAGACGTTCACGGCGATGATGTGATGGCAGCCCGCCTTCTTCAGCACGCTGACCGGCACCGGGTTGACGACCCCGCCGTCAAGACACACCTTGCCCTTGTAGGTTACCGGCTTGAAGATGCCGGGAATCGACACCGAGGCGCGCACCGCGTCCACCAACGACCCGGACTCAAAGACGATCTCCTCGCGGGCCATGGGATTGGACGCGACGATTTTCACCGGCAGCCAGGTGTCCGCGAAGGTTTTGCCGGCGAAGTCCGACCGCAGCCGTTCCATCAACCGAGCGCCCTGGATCGGGCCGCCGACGAGAGGCCCCAGCACGATGCCGAGCAGCAGGCAGATCATAAAGCCGAACAGCAGCCCGGCCCACAGCCCCGCCCACCAGCCCATCAATAACCCCGCCCCCACGCCGATGATCGTCGCAAACCAGGGAATCCCCATGTCGAACAAGAAGAGCATCCGAACGTCCCACTTATTGCTGAAGCGCGTCGCCATCTGTTCCAGCTCATCGGCCGATCGGCCCGATGCCCACAGGCCGGCGACCATCCCGCCGATGCTGGAGCCTGCCACGACATCGATCGGGATTTTTTCCCGCTCCAGCACCTTTAGCACGCCGATATGCGCCAGGCCGAGGGCTGCGCCGGAGCCAAGGGCCAAGCCCACCAGCAGCCCCCCGAGCTCGCGGGCGAGGTACCGCACGGTCATCGTATAGGCGGACTGGCGGTTATCGAGCACGCGCGCAAGCTCCTCCATATTCAAACCGCCGGCGAAGGCCTCGACAAACGGCAGCGTGAAGGCCGGCGGCTTGCCCAGCAGCTCCGTCACATCGGAGAGGCTCTCAGAGTCGCGGGCGGCGCGGTTGACCACCACCTTGATGCGCTGCTCCACCCCGCTCATGACGGTTTCCAACTGGTGGACGAGGGCGTTGGCGCGCAGCACATGCTCGCGGTCCGCATCGGTCATCAGGTAGATGAGATCGGATTGCACCAGCGCCTTCAGCGCCGGCGGGTTGATCTCCAGCGGCAAATCCAGCAGGATATACTGGAAGCGCCGCGTCAGCAGATTGAGCAACGGGGCGATGAGCTGCTCGCCGCGCGCGTGGCTGATCAACTCTTCCGCGCACAGCACGCTGAAGCCCAGCGGGTGCGTGGCGATCATCGTGTTGAGGGCGTCTTCCGGCGCCTCGGCGAAGGAGGCCGGCAGGGAGGCCTGGGGATGGGTGGCGAAGTCCACGATGACCGCGGCCTGGTCCGTCTCTCGGGTGAGGCTGGCCGCCAGCGCCATGGCGAAGCAGGTGCGCCCAACGCCTCGGGAGGCGCTGTGGATGCCGACGATCGTCGCCTCCGACTCCTCCATGCCGTGTTCTTTCGTGCGCAGGCGCTTGGAGAGCAGGCGGCTGAGGTACAGCACGAGCGAGGGGATGCGGTTGATGACGTCGTCGAAGTCCTTCTTTTCGAGCTGCAGCACGAGCGTGTCGTTCACGGCCTGGGCCGTGGCGGAGTGCATCTCGCCGGTCAGCAGCGAGACTTCCCCGAAGGCGTCGCCGTTGTGCAGGATGGCAATCGTCCGCTCTCCGGCGCCGTTGCTCGTGAAGATGCGCAGGCGCCCCGAGCTGACGATGTAGAAGGCGGCGGCCGGATCCCCCTGGTTGTAGATGTGCTCGCCCTTCTTGTATTCCACCAGCCGCGTGCGGTCCGCGATCAGCTGCAGCTGCTCGTCGGTGCAGGCCGCGAAGACCGGCACGCGCCGCAGCATCAACACCTTATCTTGGGGGCGGGCGGGTTCGTAACTCGTCATGGGAGTCACTGTCGTAGGCGCGCCGGATGATTCGTGAAGATGCCGTCAACGCCCCAGGCCATGAGGCGCTTGGCGTACCGGCGGGAATCGACCGTCCAGACGTTGACGCGCAAACCGGCGGCCTGGGCGGCCGCCACGCGGGCGCGCGTCAAGACGCTGACATGCGGATGCCACGCGTGGCAGCGCAGCCGGATCGCCTGGCGAAGCGAGCGCTGCGGCTGGCGCCGGC
>JACQRD010000074.1 GCA_016206675.1 Candidatus Omnitrophota bacterium | reverse complement strand
GGGACATGCCGCGGACGGCTATACTTGTCTTAGGCCGAAGTTCGCCGCCCCTGCCGCGATGATCGCCGGCTCGCTGACGGATGACGCGCGCCGTCTGGCGGTGGCCCTGATCCTGCAGCACACGAAAGAGGCGAAGCTGCCGGACGGCGAGTTGGCGTTCTGGGTGAATGGGACGACGTGGAGCGTGGCGCGCGACAACGTGGATGCGGGTCTTCAGCCGATGGGTGCGGTGAAGCTCTGATGGCAGTGGATTACGTCTTTCGGGTCGGAGGCGAGGGCGGCGAAGGGGTCATCAGCACCGGCGAGATGCTGACGGTGGCCCTGGCACGCTCCAGCTTCGAGATCTACACCTTCCGCACCTATCCGGCCGAGATCAAGGGCGGCCATGCCAATTACCAGGTGCGCGTGGCGGATAAGCTGCTGCTCTCCTACGGCTATCCGGTGGACGTGCTGCTGGCCTTCAACCAGGAAGCGTACGACAAGCACATCATGGACGTGCGCCGGCCCAACGGGGTGGTCATCTTTGACAGCGACAGCTACACACCGGCGCAGGAACCGAATTTGATCTATTACGGCGTGCCGCTGTCGTCGATCGCGACGGAGAAGATCGGGGTCAAGCTGACGAAGAACATCGTGGCCCTCGGCATCTGCTCGCAGTTGTTCGATATCCCGGCCGAGACGTTCGAGGAGCTGCTCAAGGAGAAGTTCGGCCGCAAGGGCGAAACCGTCGTCCAGAAAAACCTTCAAGCACTGCAATTGGGCCGCGAGTACATGAAGGGGCAGCCCAAGCGCGATTCCATTAAGATGGGGCGCGGGCCGGTCGAGACGAAGAAACTCATCCTCTCCGGCAACGAGTCGCTCTCCCTGGGAGCGATCGCCGCCGGCTGCCGCTATTACGCCGGCTATCCGATCACGCCGGCCTCGGACATCATGGAGTTTCTTGCGAAGGAGCTGCCGAAGCTGGGCGGCTACGTCATCCAGACCGAAGATGAGATTTCGGCCCTCGGTACTGTGCTCGGGGCGTCGTTCGCGGGCAAGAAGGCCATGACCGCCACCTCGGGGCCGGGCTTTTCGCTCATGACGGAGCTGATGGGCCTGGCGGTGGCCGCGGAGGTTCCGGCGGTGGTCGTCGACGTGCAGCGGGTGGGCCCGTCGACCGGCATGCCGACGAAGACCGAGCAGGGGGATCTGTACCTGGCCTGCTACGGCGGCCACGGCAACTGTCCGCGCATCGTGATGGCCTTGACGAGCGTGGAAGACTGTTTTTACGGCACGATCCGCGCCTTCAACATCTCGGAGCAGTTCCAGATGCCGGTGGTGGTCCTCTCGGACGCGTCGCTGGGCCACCGCAAGGCCACGGTGCCGCCGCCGGATCTCTCCCGCGTGCCGGTGATCGAGCGGCGCACGCCCACCGCCGCGGAGCTGGTCAACTACAAGCGCTACCTCTATACGCCGGATCACATCTCCCCCATGGCCATTCCCGGCATGGAGGGCGGCGGCTACGTGGCGGAGGGGCTGGAGCATACGGAGATCGGCTATCCGGCGGCCTCGGATCACGACAACCACCTGCGGGCCACCAAGAAACGCTACGGCAAGTTTCAGGAAGTGGAGGCCATTGCCAACGACCTGGTGCGCACCTACGGTGATCCCAAGCCGGAGGTCGGCATCATCGGCTGGGGCTCGACGGAAGGCGTCATCCGCGAGGCGGTGCAGATGGCCTGCGACAAGGGCTACGCCGTTGGGGCCTTGCACCCGAAGATCCTCTACCCGCAGCCGCTGAAGAAGCTCTCCGAGTTCATCCATAGCTGCAAGACGGTCATCATCCCCGAGGTCAACTACTCGGGGCAGTTCGCCACCGCGCTGCGCAAGCGTTTCGCCTATGACTTCATCCAGCTCAACAAGTGCATCGGGCTGCCCTTCACGCCCAAGGAAATTTTCGACAAGATCGAGGAGGTCGTCACCCATGTCCACAGCAACCGCGCCGCTCACACCGCAAGAGTATAAGACCGACGAGCATCCGATCTGGTGCCCCGGCTGCGGGGACTTCGGAGTGCTGGCCTCGGTGTACAACGCGCTGTCGGCGCGTAAGGTCAATCCCAGAGACCTGGTGGTGGTCTCCGGCATCGGCTGCTCGGGCCGCACGCCGGGCTTCATCAAGTCGTACGGCTTCCACAGCGTGCACGGACGCGTGCTGCCGGTCGCCCTCGGAGTGAAGCTGGCCAATCCGAATCTCCACGTCATCGGCGTTGGCGGCGACGGCGACGGTTTCGCCATCGGCGGCGGCCATGTGCCGCACGCCGCCCGCCGCAATCCCGACATGGTCTACCTCATCATGGACAACGCGGTCTACGGACTGACGAAGGGGCAGTATTCGCCCACCTCGCCGGTGGGCTACGTGGCGGGCTCCACGCCGTACGGCAACATCGAGCAGCCGTTGAACCCGCTGGCGATGGTGATCTCCTACGGGGCGACTTTCGTGGGGCAGGGCTACTCCGGCAAGCCGCGGGAGCTTTCCGAGCTGATCAACAAGGCGATGGAGCATCGGGGCTTCGCCTTTCTCAACGTGATCAGCCCCTGCATTACCTTCAACAACACCTATAAGGTGCTTCCGGCCAAGCTGGCCGAAGTGCCGCCCGGTCATGATGTGACGAACCGGGCGAAAGCCTTTGAGCTGGCTCTGGAGACCGAGCACATCCGCCTCGGCGTCTTTTACCAGGTGCAGCAGCCCACCTTTGAAGACGGCGTGGCCCAGGTGGTCAAGAAGGCCCAGGCCTCCAGCCCCCCGCGGCTTGAGGAAATCTTTTCCGAATTTGCATGATGATTACGCCGATGGAAAAGCTGATTACGCGGATAAGGCCGGTGTATCTGCGTCACCCGTTTTTCTAATCGGCGGAATCCTCCCAATGGCGTTTCGCACTGAACGGGATTCTCTCGGCACCAAGCGGGTTCCCTCCGGCGCCTACTACGGCATCCAGACCTTCCGCGCCGTCGAAAACTTTCCCATCAGCGGGCTGCGCCTGCAGCCGGAGATGATCCGGGCGTTTGCCTTCATCAAGAAGGCCGCCGCCTGCGCCCACGCAGCCGCCGGCCGCCTGCCGGCGCGCCACGCCCGCGCTATCATGCGCGCCTGCGACGAGCTGCTCGCCGGCAAGTTCGCCGACCAGTTCGTCATCGACGTCTACCAGGCGGGGGCCGGCACTTCCTTCCACATGAACGCCAACGAGGTCATTGCCAACCGAGCCAATGAGCTGCTCGGGGCACGGAAGGGCACCTACCGGCACGTGCGCCCCAACGACCATGTCAACATGGCGCAGTCGACCAACGACACGTTCCCCACCGCCATCCGTCTGGCCTGCTTGATGGCCCACCCGCCGCTGGAGCAGGCCATGCGGAGGCTTACGCGCGCGCTGCGCGGCCGGGCGCGGGCCTTCGACCGGGTGGTGAAGGCCGGCCGCACCCACTTGCAGGATGCGGTGCCGGTGCGGCTGGGCCGGGAATTCGGCGCGTACGCGCTGGCCATGGAAAAGGCGCGCAAGGCCATCGCCGCCTCGACCGAACCGCTCCATGAGCTGAACCTCGGCGGCACCGCGGTGGGCAGCGGCATGAACGCCTACCCGGGCTACCGCCGTCGGGCCATCCGGGCGTTGAGCCAATGGATGCGGCTGCGGCTGCGCCCGGCGCAGGATATGCAGGAGCGCACGCAGAGCATGGCGGATTTCGGCCGGCTCTCGGGCAGCCTGCGCGCCTGTGCGCTGGAGCTGATCCGCATCGCCAACGACCTGCGGCTGATGGCCTCGGGCCCCAACACCGGCTTCGGCGAGATCGACTTGCCGGTGGTGCAGCCCGGCTCCTCGATCATGCCGGGGAAGGTCAACCCCGTGATGCCTGAAATGGTCGATATGGTGGGCTTTCAAGTGTTGGGCCACGACGCGACGGTGGCCTACGCGGTGCAGGCCGGGCAGCTGGAGCTCAACGTCATGATGCCGGTCATCGCCTACAACCTGCTGCAGGCGATGCATCTGCTCGCACGGGCCGCGCACGTCTTCGCCGTGAAGTGCGTTCAGGGGATTGCGGCCAATCGTCAGCGCTGCGACTGGCTCGCCCACCGCAGCCTCGCGCTGGTGACGGCGTTGAACCCGCATATCGGCTATCTGAATGCCGCCAAGGTGGCGAAGGAGTCGCTGAGGACCGGCCAATCGCCCCTGGAGCTGGTCATCGCGCACGGCCTGATGCCGCCGGCGGCGGCGCGCCGGCTGCTTGATCCGCACGCCTTAAGCCGGACGATCGCGTAGCGCTCCTTCCAGGCTTGCCCGCCCCTGGACTGCGTGTTACAATCCGTGTTCCGGTTTTGACGTCATATTTAAGCGCCCGTAGCTCAATTGGATAGAGCGCTTGGCTTCGAACCAAGAGGCAGCAGGTTCGAATCCTGCCGGGCGCG
>JACQRD010000066.1 GCA_016206675.1 Candidatus Omnitrophota bacterium | reverse complement strand
TCAAGAAGGTCCAGCCGCGCAAGGTCAACAAGCCGCTCGTCGTCGTCGCGATTCCCTCCGGCATCACGGAAGTTGAGAAGCGCGCCGTCCGGGACTCCGCCCTGCGGGCCGGCGCCCGCGAGGTGTTCCTCGTCGAGGAGCCCAAGGCCGCGGCGATCGGGGTGGGTTTGCCCATCCATGAGCCGGGGGGCAACATGATCGTCGACATCGGCGGCGGCACGACCGAGATGGCGGTCATCTCCCTGGACGGCATTGTCGTCGCCCGCTCCCTGCGGATTGCCGGCGATGAAATGGACCAGTCCATCATCGAGCATCTGCGCAAGGCCTACAACCTGATGATCGGCGAGCGCACCGCTGAAGAGATCAAGATCCGCATCGGCTCCGCCTATCCGCTGGACGAAGAGATGACCATGGACGTCCGCGGCCGCGACTTAGTCGCCGGGCTGCCGAAGACGGTGGCGATCACCTCGGAGGAGGTCCGCGAAGCGCTCTCCGAGCCGATCCGCGCCATTGTGGAGGCGGCGCGGCTGACCCTCGAGAAGACGCCGCCGGAGCTCTCCGCCGATCTCATCGACCGGGGGATCGTGCTGGCGGGCGGCGGGTCGCTGCTGCGCGGGATGGATCGACTGATCGCCGAAGAAACTGGCCTGCCCGTCCATATCGCGGAGAGCCCCATGACGGCTGTCGCCTTGGGCGTGGGCAAGGGGCTGGACGACATCCGGTATCTGCGCAATCGCATCGCCCTCTCTCCGGCGCGCGCCGAGTTTTAGCCCGCCTGTTCTTGATCGACTCTCCCCGTTGGGGTGGTAGCCGTGGCCCTCCCGCGTTCCTTCCGCACGCCGGTTCTCCTGCTGGTCCTCGCCGCCACCCTGGGTTTCTCCGACATCACGCGCTCCATCGCGCTGGCCGTCCTGCGGCTGCCTTTTACCATCCTCAGCTCCGGGGTGCGGATTATCCTCACGCTGCCCCGGCTGCCATCGCTGGCCTCCGACACCGCCCAGTTGCGCGCCACGGTGGTACGGCAACAGCTGGAGGTCGCCCGGCTGCAGGAAGCACTGCGTCAGGTCCGGCAGGAGCACGTACTGCTGGAAGCGCTGCCCTCGACGCAGGGCGTGGTCGCCCCGATCATCTCCCGTTCGCTGCTGCCCACGCAGCAGACCGCCATTCTCGGCAAGGGCCGCCGGCAGGGGCTGACGGTGGGCGGTGTGGTTCTGACGGCGGAGGGGATCGTCGGACGCATCATCGACGTCCAGCCCGAGACGGCGGTCGTCTTGCTGCTGACGGATGCGGACAGCCGCGTGGCGGGCGTGATTGAGCGCTCCCGAGAGACCGGGCTGCTCACCGGCCGCGGAGATGGCACGCTGGAGTTGGCCTACGTCGACGCCGATGCCGATATCGTGGCGGGCGATGTGCTCGTCACCGCGGGGCTCGGCGGAGCGTTTCCGAAAGGGCTGCCGCTGGGCAGCGTCGTGCGGGTAGTGAAGGAGGCTTCCGCCGGCATCGCGCACATTCGCGTACGTTCTGCAGCACGCCTGGGGGCCGTGGAGGACGTGCTGTGCCTTCCTCCCGCAGCCGAGAGCCAACCGTGATGGCAATGTTGGGGGGTTGTCTCGTCGTCCAGTGGCTGCTGGCGCAAGTTCTGCCTTGCGCGTGGTGGGTGCCGGATTTGTTGGCGGTCGGGCTCATCGCGGGTGTGGTGCGGCAGCCCGGCCGCTGGCTTGAGCTTTCAGCGGCGGTCGGCCTCGGCGTCATGGTGTGGGCGATACGCCATCCCGCGCTGATCGCGCTCGCCTATGTCGGCGTGGGGGGCCTCGCGCGCGCGGCCACCCGGCGATGGGATCTGACCGATCGGCGGCTGCAGGCCGAACTGGCGTTTCTTGCGGCAGCACTCTGCGCCGGGCTGGCCCTCTGGCTGGAGGCGCGGTGGTCGGCGCCTGTGGCGTGGCAGTGGCTGCTGCGCGCGGCAGCCACCGGCCTAGCCGCCTGGGTGGTGTCGGCTCCTCGCGCGTGGCGTCCATGGCCGCGCGGCTGATCCGTCTGCAATTCATCATGGCCTGCCTGCTCGGCGTCCTGGCCCTGCGGCTGGTCCATCTGCAGGTGATCCGCGGCGGGCACTACCGCAGCCTGGCGGAGCGCAACCGCCTGCGCGTGGTACCGCAACCGGCACCGCGCGGGCTGATCCTCGATCGCCGAGGGCGCGTGCTTGCCTCGACCCAAACCCTGTTTCGCGTGGCCCTCATTCCCCAGGAGCTCGACGATCTCGCCGGCCTCTTAGCCCGGCTCGGGCCGATCCTGCGCCGGTCGCCGGAGACGCTGCATCGCACCTTTCTCAAGGAGCGGACCTACGCCTTCGTGCCGGTGACGGTTGCCTCGCACGTGCCCAAGGAGATCGCGTTGCAGCTCGAAGAGGAGCGCTGGCGCCTGCCGGGGCTGCTGGTGCAGGCGGAGGCCGCGCGGCACTACCCGCTCGGCTCAACCGCGGCCCAGCTGCTCGGCTATCTAAGCCAGCCGACCGAGGAGGAGCTGCCGCGGCTGAAGCCCTACGGCGTGCAGCCGAAGCATCTTGTGGGGCGCGCAGGGCTCGAGCGGTTCTTGGACGCCGACTTGCGCGGCCGGCCCGGCGGCATGGTGGTGGAAGTCAATCACCGCGGGCGGCAGATACGCCTGATCGGGCAGCGGCCCTCCCAGCCTGGGGAGCGGGTGACCCTGACATTGGACGCTGCGTTGCAGTCGTTGATTGAGCAGAGCTTCGCCGCACAGCCGGGCGCGGCCGTGGTGCTGAATCCGTGGACCGGTGCTGTGCTGGCGATGGCCAGCACGCCGACGTTTTCACCGGAAGCCTTCGCCGTCCAAGATACGCCGCAGGTGCAGGCACTGCTGACGGATGAGGTCAACAGGCCGCTGGTCAATCGGGCTACGCTGGCTGCCTATCAGCCCGGGTCAATCGCCAAGCTCGCGACGGCGGCGGCCGCGCTCAACTACCATGTCATCACGCCCTCTACGGCCATCCCCTGCGGCGGGGAGCTGACGATCGGCGACCGGGTCTTCCATTGCTGGAACCGGGACGGCCATGGGCCGCTGAATCTCTCCGAAGCACTGCTGCACTCCTGCAACGTCTATTTCATGACGCTCGGTCGATGGGTGAGGAAGGATCGGCTCGTCGCCGCGCTGGCACAGGCAGGATGGGGCCGCAAGACAGGGTGGGCGCTCGGCGAACAGGCAGGCCATTTGCCCTCCAGGCGATTGACGGAAGGCGAAATGGCGCTGCTGGCGATTGGGCAAGGCGAGCTGCTGGCCACGCCGCTGCAGGTCGCGGTGACGGCCGCGGCGTTCGCGACACAGGGCAGCCTGGTGCAGCCGTGGGTGGTTGGCTCGGTCGGATCGCGCACCCTGGACGGCTCGACGGCAACGCGGCGCGTCCACTGGCCCGCTGAGACCTTCGAAGCAGTGCGCGCCGGCATGATCGAGGTCGTGCGGCATCCGGAAGGCACCGGCCGCCGGGCCTTCACCCCGGCCATCTCGATCGCAGGAAAGACCGGCACCGCGCAGACGCACATCCCCGATAAAACCCATGCGTGGTTTATCGGTTTTTGCCCGGTCGACCATCCGCGGTTGGCGTTCGCCGTGATGGCGGAGTACGGGGGATCCGGCGGCGATCTGCCGGCGGAGATCGCGCGGGCGGCATGCGAATACGCCGCAGCCACTACCCCCAACCCCGAACCCTGAGCCCGGAGCCCAGAGCAGATCTCGGTGATGTGAATGGATGCGAAGATATGGCGCGGGTGGGACGGCCAGCTGCTGGCGGCCGCCTTCGGCCTAGTCGCAGCCAGCGGGCTGGCCATGGCGAGCGCGGCCTCCTCGATCAACCCGGAGCTGGCCGTGCGGCACTGGGGATGGAGTGTGGTCGGCCTGCTGGCCGGCCTGGCCGTCTCGCGGAGCAACTACTTACGGTGGATCGATGCCGCTGCAGCGCTCTATGTGGTCAGCCTGATCGCGCTGCTGCTGGTGCACGTCATCGGGCCGACGCGGTTGGGGGCGACCCGGTGGCTCTCGGTGTTCGGCTTCAGCGTCCAGCCCTCCGAGCTGGCCAAGCTCAGCACGGCGCTGCTCTTGGCCCGCTATCTCTCGGATCAGCCGTCTCCGCTGTCCTGGCGGACGATCGGGGTCTCCTGGCTGCTGGCCGCCCTCCCGGCGGGGTTGATCTTCACGCAGCCGGATCTGGGCTCCGCGTCGATCGTCATCGCCATGTGGTTCGGCCTGGTGCTCGTCGCCGGCGCCTCCCGCCGGACGCTGACCGCGCTGCTCGTCGGCTGCGCGGCACTGGCCCCGGTGGCCTGGCAGGGCCTGAAGGCGTACCAGCGGGACCGGCTGCTGGTGTTCCTGGATCCGCAGATCGATCCGCTGGGGGCGGGCTACACGATCATTCAATCCGTCATCGCGATCGGCTCCGGCCAGCTGTGGGGCCGCGGGTGGTTCGCCGGCACCCAGAATCAATTGAGCTTCCTGCCGGAGCGCCACTCCGACTTCATCTTTTCCGTCATCGGAGAGGAGTGGGGCCTCCTCGGCTGCCTGGCCGTGCTGGCCCTCTTCGGCTGGCTCTTCGCGCGTCTTGCGCGCATTGGCCTCGAAGCCACGGAGCGCTGCGGGCGGCTGCTGGCGGCCGGGGTGCTCTCGTGGATGGGTTATCAGGCCTTCGTCAATATGGGGATGGTGATGGGCGTGCTGCCGGTGGTGGGCGTGCCGCTGCCGTTGGTCAGCTACGGGGGCTCGTCGATGATCACGCTCTGGCTGGCGCTGGGACTGGTGCACAATGTGCATCGTCGACACCTGCACTAATGACACCAGCGGATTTTTTCCGAAAGTCGACTTGATGATTTTGTGAACTGTATGGTATAGTCCGGCTGTACTCCGTGTGAACAGGGCAAATCCCGCGTAAGCGGGAGACGCAAAGCCATGGATCCTCGCCGGAGTGTTGGGTTAGGCCGGCAGGACAGCCAGGTTGCCATCGGAGCAAGCAGGCGATGACAGACGGCCCGTTCACGGGACGTCTGTTTTTTGTTGTCCACGAGCGAGGCAGATGGAACGACGCGACGGTCCGGCCAACCAGTGCCATGCCCACCGGGTGATCGCTTCCCTCAACCGCCAGCAAGTCGACTTCCTCGATAAAATCGGCAAGGACGCCCAGTTCTCCTCCGGTATTAAGCTCTCCCGTAACCAAATTCTGGCCGCCATGGTCAACGCGCTGAAGCGGCTCAACCTCACCGGCAAGGGGGTGGCCACGGCGGAGCAGTTCGAGCAGCGCATCGTGGACGCGATCATGTCGAACGCCCGCGCCGTCCGCCGCCAGGGCAACGGCCGCGGCCGCGCCGTGAAAGGGACGGACGATCATCAGGCACCGCAGGACCAGCGAGAGGAGGGGGGCGCAGCATGACTGTAGCAACCAAGCCGACGATGGAATTGCTGTTGCGGTTGGTGGTGGAGCAGGGGGCCACCGACTTGCACCTGAGTGCCACTCTGCCGCCCCACCTGCGCGTGGATGACCGGCTCGTGGCCACCGAACACGCCCCCTTGTCGGGTGATGACGTCAAAGAGCTGGCCTACAGCATTCTCTCCCCGGAGAAGGTGGAGCGGTTTGAGCGGTGGAAGGAGCTGGACTTCGCCTTCTCAGTCGAAGGGCTAGCACGCTTTCGGGCCAACTACTTCGTGCAGCAGGGCTACGTGGGGGCGGCCATCCGCATGCTGCCCTTCCGGATCATGAACTTCAACGAACTGGGGCTGCCGGTTCAGGTGGTGACCGACTTCGCCCAGAAGCCCAAAGGGCTCATTCTCATCACCGGGGCGACCGGCTCCGGCAAGTCCACGACACTCGCCGCGATGGTGGATTACCTCAATACTAACTACGACCAGCACATCATCACCATTGAAGACCCGATCGAGTACATCCACACGAGCAAGCGGTCGCTCATCGATCAGCGCGAGGTCGGCAACGACACGCAGTCCTTCGCCCAGGGCCTGAAGCACGTGCTGCGGCAGGACCCGGATGTCATCCTCATCGGCGAGATGCGCGATCTGGAGACGATCGAAACCGCGCTCATCGTCGCAGAAACCGGCCACTTGGTGCTGGCGACGTTGCACACCTCCGACGCGGTGCAGACGGTCAACCGTATCGTGGACGTCTTTCCCTCCCACCAGCAGAACCAGGTGCGGGTGCAGCTCTCCCTGGAATTGCTGGGGGTGGTTTCGCAGCAGTTGATCCCCAAGGCGAGCGGGCGCGGCCGCGTGCTGGCCGCGGAGGTGATGGTGGTCAACCACGCCATCCGCTCGCTCATCCGCGAGCAGAAGATCCACCAGATGTACTCGGTGATCCAGACCGGGCAGAAGGAAGGCATGCGCACGATGAACCAGACGCTGTATGAGCTCTACGTCAACCGGGTCATCAGCCTGGAGGACGCCCTGGCGCGCTCCAGCGATCCGGATGACCTCATGCGATTGATGAACCGATAAGCGTTAGCACACAGCAGACAGCACACAGCAGACAGTGAGGCAGGTGCGAAGGGCAATGGCGAAACGAATCATCACCAAGCGGATCGGCGAGGTGCTCCTTGAGCGCGGGGTGATCACCGCCAAGGAGCTGGAGAAGGCTCTCGCTTACCAGAAAGAGCGCGGGGGGCTCATGGGCCAGGCGCTCATCCAGCTCGGCTTCGTCACCGAGGAGGAGATCGCACTGGCCCTCACCGCCCAGTACGGCTTTCCGTACCTGCCGCTGGATAACTATGAGATCGACGGGGGGCTGACCGCCCTGATTCCGGAGGAGACCGCGCGGCAGTACTGCCTGATTCCGGTGGATCGCATCGGCAACGCCCTGACGTTGGCGATGGCCGATCCCTCGAATCTCCAGGCGATCGAAGCCGTCGAGCTCATGACGAAGTGCGTGGTGCAGACATTTGTCAGCACGCCCTCGGACATCTTGAAGGCCATTGAGAAGCACTACAAGCCCGGCGGCAATCACCGGCCGGCGGCGTAAGAGCGTCTCATGCCCAGCTTCAAGGAGCAGATCGTCCAGACGCTGTTGTCGCGGCAGCTGCTCACGTCGGAGCAGCTGGAGGAGGCGGTCTCCCTCCAGCGCGTCCAGGGCGGCAGCCTCCAGCGCATCCTGGTCGAGCGCGGCTACATCAAGGAAGAGGATCTGCTCGCCGCCATCAGCGAAGGGCTGGGGATCCCGCCGGTGAGCCTGACGCGTTTGAAGCTGCCGCAGGATCTCAAGGCCCTCATCCCACGCGAGATGGCGCTGCAGTATCAGGTCGTGCCGGTCTCGTGCATGGGGCAAACGCTCACCGTCGCCATGGCCGATCCGCTGAACGTCTTCGCGCTGGATACGGTGGCGACCATGACCGGGCTGTCGATCAACCCCATGCTCACGACCTACAAGGACATCCGTGACGCGATCGACCAGTACTACGGCACCGGCGTGGAAGAAACCCTCCGCGAAATGGTCAAGAAAGCGGAGGCATCGGTCGAAATCCTCACCGATCCCACCAAAGAAGACGCCTCCGAAGCGGAGCGGCTGCTGCGCCAAACGCAGGAAGCCCCGGTCATCAAGTTCACCGATTTGCTGATCACCAAGGCGGTGCGGATGCGGGCCTCCGATCTGCTAATCGAGCCCAGGGAGAAGAGCGTGCGGGTGCGGTATCGGATCGACGGGATTCTGCAGGAGGGGGAGGCCCCCCCGAAGCCGCTGCACAACGCGGTGGTCTCGCGCATCAAGATCCTCTCGGAGCTGGACATCTCCGAGCGCCGGCTGCCCCAGGACGGCCACTTCACGATGCGGGTGGACGAGCGGCTGGTCGACTTCCGGGTGTCCATCCTGCCGTCAACCTTCGGCGGCAACGTGTGTCTGCGCGTGCTGGACAAGGGCAAGATGGCGCTGAGCATCAGCGCGCTGGGCTTCACCGACCGGGACATCGAGACGATGACGGAGTGCGCCAAGCGACCGCACGGCATGATCCTCAGCACGGGGCCGACCGGGTCGGGGAAGACCACCACGCTGTATTCGCTGCTGCGGCTGATCGACACGCCGGAGAAGAACCTGATTACCGTCGAAGACCCGGTCGAATACGATCTCGAAGGCATCAACCAGGTGAGCGTCAAGGCGGATATCGGCCTGACGTTCGCCAAGGCGCTGCGGTCGATCCTGCGGCAGGATCCCGACGTCATCATGGTGGGGGAGATCCGCGATGGCGAAACCGCGGATATGGCGGTCAAATCGGCGCTGACAGGGCACCTTGTCCTGAGCACGCTGCACACCAGCAGCGCGGCGGGGTCGATCGTGCGGCTCGTCAACATGGGTGTGGAGCCGTTTTTGCTGAACTCTTGCCTGATGGCCGTCGTGGGGCAGCGGCTCATCAGGAAAGTGTGCCTGAAGTGCGCGGAAGGCTACCAGCCGGCGGCCGGCCTGGCCAAGCAGCTCGGCCTGTTGGACAAGAAGGGTCAGCCGAGAGAGCTGCTGCGCGGCCAGGGCTGCCGCTCCTGTTCCGGCTCAGGCTACGCCGGCCGGGAAGTGATCGCCGAGACGCTGGCGATGACGCCCGGCATCCGCCAACTGGTGCTCAAGCGCGCACCGGAGCGCGACATCGAAGCGCTGGCGCGCAAGGAAGGCATGAAGGTCCTCCGGGAGCAGGGATTGGCGAAAGTCATCGAGCAGAAGACGACGCTGGACGAGATCTTCCGCACGACGATCGGCGATATGGTGGAAGTCGGGTGAACCATGGTCCCACCACCTGCGCCGGTCCGCCAAGGGCGGACCCGGACAGCAGCCCGGGGGGAAACGTTGGGCGGAGAATTACTGATGGAGAATGTCCGTTACGGCGGGACACCGTAAGGCGCAGGTGGTGGGATGGCCAGCTTCAGGCAGCGGATTGCCAGCCTGCTGGTTGAGCAGGGGATCGCTCCGAAGGAGCAGATGGACAAGCTGTTGGCGGAATCGTCCAAGAACGGCCAAGGGTTCGGGCAGCTGCTCATTGAGCGCAGCATCATTTCAGAGACCAAGCTGACCGAGTTGCTGTCGAAAGAGCTCGGGCTGCCGTTGATTTCCCTGGTGAAGTATCGCATCGATTCCAACTCGGCCCAGCTGATCCCGGAGCGCATGGCGCGCCAGTACCAGCTGATCGCCCTCCACAAGCGGGGGGATCAATTGCTGGTGGCCATGGCGGACCCCCTGAACATCTTCGCGATCGATGACCTGAAGGCCATCACCCAGGGGACGGTGGCTCCGGTGATTTGTTCCGAGACCGAGATCCGGCGCGCCATCGAGCAAATTTACGCCAGCCAGGCCCAGGCCGTCGCCGCGAGAGCGGCCGAGGGCATCGAAGGGCCTGACGGGGACATCGGCACCCTGGATACCGCCATCGCGCTGCTGCTTAATGAGGGCGGGGAAGAAGAGGGGCCGGTGGTGCGCGTCATCAACCTCATGGTCATCGAGGCGATCCGCCGGCACGCCTCCGATATCCATCTGGAGCCCATGGCCACCTGCCTGAAGGTGCGGCTGCGGATCGACGGGCACCTGGTCGACTCGCACAAGCTGCCGAAAGCGGTGCAGAACCCGGTGCTGACGCGGCTGAAGATCATGTCCGGCATGGACATCACCGAGTGGCGCCAGCCGCAGGACGGCCGCTTCAAGGTGCGGCTTGACGAGAAGGAGATCGACTTCCGCGTGTCGGTGTTGCCGATTACGCACGGCGGCAAGGTCGTCATGCGGCTGCTCGACCAGGCCAACCTGTCGGTGGGGCTGGACCATCTCGGCTTTTTGCCCCAGTCGATCGAGCGGTTCAAGGAGGTCGTCAAGCGCCCGTACGGCATGATTCTGGTCACCGGCCCGACCGGCTCCGGCAAGTCCACGACGCTGTATTCCATTTTGAATGAGCTCAACAAGCCGACCCGCAACATCATCACCGTCGAGGATCCGGTGGAATACCAGGTGGAGGGGATCATCCAGATGCAGGTCAATCCCGACATCGGGCTGACCTTCGCCAGCGGGCTGCGCTCGCTGCTGCGCCAAAGCCCCGATGTGGTGATGATCGGGGAGATCCGCGATTTCGAAACCGCCGACATCGCCATGAAGGCGAGCCTCACCGGACAGCTGGTGCTCTCCACGCTCCACACCAACGACGCCGCCTCGGCGGTCACACGGTTGGTGGACATGGGGGTGGAGCCGTTTCTGGTCGCCTCCAGCGTCTGCCTCATCGAAGCCCAGCGGCTGGTCCGCAAGCTCTGCTCCAAGTGCCGGCAGCCCTACCAGCCGGAGCCGGAGGTGTTGGAGCGCATCGGGCTGACGGCGGCCGACGGCGGAACGTTTTATCGCCCCGGCGGCTGCCGGATGTGCAACCAGACCGGCTTCCGGGGCCGCATGGGCATCATCGAAGTGATTCCCATCGATGAGAAAATCCGCGAGCTGATCGTCTCGCGGGCGCAGTCGTGGGAGATCAAGACGCATGCGGTCACCAACTTGGGGGCGCTGACGATGCGCCAGGACGGCCTCAAGAAGGCGCAGCTGGGGGTGACGACGTTCGAAGAAGTCATCGCCGTGACGACGGAGGAATAAGGGAAGGGGTTTGCGCGATGCCGACATTCGCCTATGTGGTGAAGGACAAGACAGGCAAGACCCACAGCGGAACGCTCGACGTGGAGTCGCGCAACGCGCTCGTTGAGCAGCTGTGGAAGCAGGAGTTCGTCGTGCTCTCGATCGATGAGCGCGCGCAGGCGAAGGCCTCGGCCTTCAAGATCGGCGAGCCGCACGTCAAATCCGACCAGCTGGTGATTTTTTCGCGCCAGCTCGCCACCATGGTGGACAGCGGCATTCCGATTTCCGCGGCGCTGGACGTGCTGGCGGAGCAGATGGATGACCGAAATTTCCGGCAGATCCTGCGGAAGATCCGCGATGACATCGAGGCCGGTGCCAGCCTCTCCGAGGCCGCGGGGCGCCACCCGAAGGCGTTTTCGGACTTTTTCGTGAACATGATCCGCGCGGGGGAGTCCTCAGGCCATCTGGATGAGATTTTGGATCGCGTGGCCAGCTATTTGGAAAAGGTCAGCGCCCTGCAGCGGAAGGTGCAGGCCAGCCTGTTCTATCCGGCGTTCGTCTCTTTCATGGCGTTGGCCATTACCAGCTTCCTGATTATCGTGATCGTGCCGAAGTTCAAGGACATTTTCTCCGCGCTAGGGGGAGAGCTGCCGCTGCCGACGTTGATCCTGCTGAAACTCAGCGAATACATGGGCAAGTACATCATCTTTGAGATCGTCGGCCTGATCGCGCTAGCGGCGGCGGCCAACGTGTACATCAACACACCGGGGGGGCGGCAGGTGTTTGACCGGCTGATCCTCAAGGTGCCGGTGATCGGCAAGCTGCTCCAAAAAGCCGTCATCGCCCGGTTCGCCAGAACGCTCGCCACGCTGGTCAAGTCCGGCGTGCCGATTCTCGGCGCGCTGGAAATCGTCGCCAAAACCTCCAGCAACAAGGTGGTGGAGCAGGCGGTGCTGGCGGCGCGCTCCAGCATCAAGGAAGGAGAGAACATCGCCGATCCCTTGGCCGACAGCAAGATCTTTCCCGCCATGGTCACCCGCATGATCTCCGTCGGCGAGAAGACGGGCGAGCTGGAGAAGATGCTCGCCAAGATCGCCGACTTCTACGAGAACGAGGTCGACGCGGCCGTCACCGCACTGACCAGCCTGATCGAGCCGCTGGTGATCGCCATCCTGGGCATCGTCATCGGCGGCATCGTCGTCGCCCTGTTTCTGCCGGTCTTTAAGATCTCGACCCTCATCCGCTGAGCGTTCGACAGCCGCCTCAGGCGGCTTGTCGGAGGCACCGCGCGTCAAGTACAATAGGCTCCATCATCATGCGGAGCCAGCGCGTGACCCAGGAGCGTCTCCTCACCGCCCTCATGGGGGCGGCCCTCCTGAGCTTGCTTGCCGCGATTGTGTGGCCGAGCCTTGCCGCCGGCCGCAAAGCGACCTCAACGAGCGCGATCCGCAACGTGCGCGTGTTGACCGCCTCGCTGGAAATGTACCCCTTGCCGGCTTGGTCGCTGCCCCGGTGACGATGGCGATGCCCATCGTGCCTGCGTGAACACGCTGTTCCGCCGCGCCCGCCTCCTCACGCTCCTCGTGATTAGTCTTGGCCTGTTGCTGCGCGTGGTGCAATATCTGGCCAACCGCTCGCTGTGGCTCGACGAAGCGTTCCTGACCTTCGCTCTCCTCGCGCGTTCGTATGCCGGGTTGCTGCGGCAGCCCCTGGAGTTTCTCCAGACGGCTCCGCCAGTCTTCCTCTGGCTCCAAAAACTTGTGGTGCAGGTATTCGGCAGCAGCGAGTTCGTGCTGCGGGCGCTGCCGTTGGCCGCGGGGCTGGCGTCTGTGCCGCTCTTTTACGTCCTCGCCAAGCGCCTGCTTGAGCCTTGGGCCGCCGCCGTGGCGGTGGCGTTGTTTGCACTCTCGAGCAACCTGGTCTATTACTCGACGGAAGTGAAGCCTTATGGTTGGGATGTGGCCGTCGCCATTCTTCTCACGTTGATCTTGATGGAGATGCCGACGGCGCGGCTTAAGCTCGCTCGGCTGGTCGGCTATGGCCTTGCTGGAGCAGTAGCACTCTGGTGCTCGTATCCTTCCGCCGTGCTCTTGGTCGCCTTCATGGTCTGGTCGGTCGTGGTGTGCTGGCGCCGCGGGACGCTGGCGCGCCTTGCGCGCCTCTTGCCAGTCTGGACGGCCTGGGCCGTCAGCTTTCTCGTGCTCTACCTGGCGTGCCTGCGCGGCGTGGCGGAGGACCAGCAGTTGAGGACGTTTTACCATCAATTCTGGGGTGGCCGATTTCCCGCGGCCTCGGCAAGCTTCTGGGGTGGCGTCGCTGAATGGACACGGGTGTTCGTCGAGAGTTTTCGGGATCCTGGAGCATTGCACCTGCCGGTCGTCGCGGCTGTGATCTTCCTGGTGGGGGCTGCCGGCTTGGCCAGAAGCCACGGCTCGCGGGTGCTGCTGATGGTGCTGCCCATCGGCATCTCGCTCGTGCTGGCGGCCTGGAAGCTGCTGCCGTTCGGCAATCGGCTCGTCCTGTTTCTCGTTCCCTTTCTGCTGTTGCCCATCGGGGAAGGGGTGCGGGTGCTGTGTGCAGCCTCGCAGCGGCCCCTCCGCATCGTGGGCGCACTGGCCGGTGTGGCGCTGATCGGCCCAACCGTGGTCGTCGCTGCGCAATTGCTGTGGCACCCCATCCAGATCGAGGAGTTGAAGCCTGTCCTCGCGCATGTCAGCCGCCACCGCCGCCCGACGGACGCGGTGTATGTCTACTACTGGTCGCAGTACCCATTCCGGTACTATGCCTCCCGGTACGGATTTGATGAACGGTCCTGCCTCATCGGGCAGCCGCTGACGGAGCCCTCGGCATGGCAGCAACTGGCCACGCTTCGGCACTCCCAGCGGG
>JACQRD010000064.1 GCA_016206675.1 Candidatus Omnitrophota bacterium | reverse complement strand
CGCCACAACCACGTGGAATTTTACCGTCCAACCCAGCCACCTGACCCCCGGCGCCTTTGCCAAGCTGTGGGTCCAAGCGCTCGACGCGGCCGGCAACGCCAGCCCCTGGCTCTCGCGGCGGGTGTTCGTCGGCGCGCTCGACACCACCCCGCCGCTGCTGGCCATCACGATCCCCTCCGTCGATGGCGTCCTCTCGTCCTCCAGCGACACTCCCTTCAGCGGTACGGCCACCGACGCCGGCACCATCAGCCGCATCCGCATCTACGTCTACGATGAGGCCCGCGCCGCCTTCACCGTCGCGGATGCCACTGCCTCCTACAGCGCGGCAACGGGCAGCTGGAGCTTCGCGGTCCAGGCCGCCCATCTCACCTCCAATGCTTACGCCCGATTGTGGGTCCAAGCGCTCGATACAGCCGGCAACGCCAGCGCCTGGCTCTCGCGGCGGGTGTTCGTCGGCGTACCGGATACCACTGCGCCCGCCATCACGATGACCAGCCCCACCGGCAGCAGCCTCCCGCCCGTCGGAGGCACCCTCAGCGGCACCGCCACCGACGCCGGCACCATCAGCCGCATCCGCATCTACGTCTACGATGAGGCCCGTGCCGCCTTCACCGTCTCGGATGCCATCGCCAGCTATACTGCCGCCACAACCACGTGGAATTTTACCGTCCAACCCAGCCACCTGACCCCCGGCGCCTTTGCCAAGCTGTGGGTCCAAGCGCTCGACGCGGCCGGCAACGCCAGCCCCTGGCTCTCGCGGCGGCTGCTAGTCCAAACAGCGATTTCCCAACTAGGGCCAAGCCGCGTAACGGTCAGCGGCACGCAGGTGTTGGTGGCGCGCCGGCAGCTCAACGGGACGCTTTCAGCTGCACAGCCATTGAAGCTGCGGGGGGTGGCCTACTCGCCGGTGGACGCAGGCGAGGTCGTCGAGAGCCTGCAGACGGCGCGTCAGCATTTGCGCGAGAGCCGCTATGCGGAGGACTTCGCCCTCATGCAGGAGCTGGGTGCTAACGCGGTCAAAACCTACGCGGATCCTGGCACGGACGGCGCGGCCATCGCCCTACTGGATGAGGCTTATCAACGCGGCCTGATGGTGGCGATCACGCTGGATCCGGCGATGCCGCAGTTTACGAGCGTGGTGCAGGGCCTGAAGGACCATCCGGCGCTGCTGTGCTGGATCCTGGGCAACGAGTGGAACCTCAACCGCCTCTTCCGGGGCTTCAGCCTCGCGGAAGCCGCCGCGGCAGTCGAGGCGGCGGCCCAGACCCTCCATGGGCTGGATGCCAACCACCCGGTCGCCTCCAGCCTGGGGTTTCTCACCTCACACTACAATCTGGGGCCGGATGTCGTTGCGAGCGAATTTCCCGCCGCGATCGCCGAAGCACCCAGCGTGGATCTCTGGGGGTTGAATGTCTACCGCGGCGGCAGTTTCGATCCGCTCTTCCTGGAGTGGGGGCTGCTCTCCTCCACGCCCTTCTTCTTGACGGAGTTCGGGACGGACGACTGGAATGCCGCCACCGGCAGGGTGGATGAGGCCCTGCAGGCCGACACCGCGATGGGGCTGTGGGATGAGCTTCACCGCCACTTCTCAGCGACGAGCACGGCGCGGCAGTGCGTGGGCGGCTTCCTGTTCGAGTGGAACGATGAATGGTGGAAGATGAGCACCCCGCAGAGCCAAGACAGCAGCGGCTTCACGCTCGAGCAGCCCATCTTTGCGCCGGGAGCAGCAGCGCCGCTGGCCGTCTTCCGCGGGCATCCGGACGGCGTCTCGAATGAAGAGCATTATGGCCTGGTCACGCTGAGCCGGCAGCGCAAGCAAGCGTTCTTCGCGATGCAGGAGGCGTTTCGGCTCGGCACCACCCGGCTGGAGCCGGTGCCGGTGGCCGTGCAGTCAGCCGTCGACGGTGCCGGAAGTTTCGCGGTGTTTACCAAGCGCGGCCTGCCCATGACCGTCCGCCAGAGCCGCGGCATCCATCTGGTCGTCATCGACCGCGCCGCCGGCACCGTCTCATCCATCCGGCGGTTCGACACGGAAGCCAGCCCGGCCGCCGAGTGCGCCGCCCTGCGCAGCGTCGCGTTCGGCGTTCGTGCGGGCGATGTCGTGCTGGGTGCCATCGCCGGCAGCGGGGTGCCGTTCGGCTCGACGATGGCCTCCGCCGTCATGGCGCCGTGCGCCGAGGGCTTAGCCCGCGTGGGCAGCCAGCGCGCGCTGGAGATCGGGTCGCAGCAGTCCTGGGCGCTGATCGGCATAGCCGGCGCGGCAGCGGTCAACGTGGCGGAGGGCCTCGGCGCCGCGCAACAGCCGGCGCAGGCGGCGGCCGACATCCTGCTCGATGCCGACCGCGACGGCCTCACCGACGCGCTGGATGCGGACAACGATAACGATGGGCTGACCGATCAGCTCGAATGGAGTAACGGCACGGACATCCTGGATCCGGAAAGGAGGTGACTGGGGCCGGAGAGCGTGGGAGAATATTTCAGCTGCCTCCGAGGTGGAGGCGGCGTCGTGTCGCACGTCGCGCCCCGGATTCCGGCGGAGCGCCAACAGAGGAGGAACAGCAATGAGCCGGTCTACCGTATCTTGGGGCTTGGTGGTGGCGGTGGCGTGGCTGTTGAGCGCCACACACGCCGCGGCCATGGTCTGTCCGGCGCCGACGTTGCCTGGCACCAGCTCGTGTTCTGCGGTCAACGTCACCGCGAGCGTCTCGTCCACGGCGTCGTTTTCGGTGACGATGTTTGAGCTCGTGCCGAATCCGGCCACGCCCGATCCGACCGACACCAGCATCGGGCCCGAGGTGACCGCCATGGCCTTCGGGACGCTGGCCAGCAACGGGACGTTCGACCATGACGGCGATCCGACGACGCCGGAGCAGCCCCGGTCGCTGAACGCGGCTAGGGCGTTCCAGGCGTTCTTCGGGGTCAACGCCCAGCAGCGGCCGTTCCAGGTCAGGCAGCGGACGGTCACCCGGTTAATCAGCGGGACCAACGTCATCCCGGACGGTGCTTTCATCGTGACACCGCTCGATGGGGTAGGGGGGGATTCCACCCTGCCCTTCCCGACCGGCCTGACAAGGGGGACGCGCAGAAGCGCCATCAGCACGACGGACATCACGCTGTTCAGCCGCGCCACCGCCGGGCCGGCAGCGTCGATGGCGGCGACCTACGGGATTACGGACGACCCGACGCGCGGGGCCACGGAGTTTATCGCCTTGGACCAGCCGAACGGGACGTACACCACGCAGGTCATCTTCTCGTTGACCATCACCTAATCTCGTGATGGGGCAAGCACCACAGAAGCACAGGACTCCCCAGAGACACAGAGGGGCGGCAGTAAAGGCTCTCTGTGTCTCTGTGGCTCTTCTGTGTTTCTGTGGTGTGGTCATCGGCCGCCCGCCCGGTGCCGAGGCGCTCTCCGCCCAGATCAGCCAGCCGATCGTGGACGAAACGATCACCCGCGGCAGCGTCAAGAACGGGTCGATTGAAATCAGCAATCAAGAGGATCAGCCCGTCAGCCTGCAGGTGTATCTGGAGGACTGGGAGTACCTCGAGGGGGGCACGGGCGATAAGGACTTCCTGATCCCCGGCACGAGCCCCTTCAGCGCTGCGGCGTGGATCAGCTTCTATCCGCAGAAGCTTCAGCTGCCGGCCCATGGCCAGGGCGTTGTCGAGTACACCATCCGCGTGCCGGAGGATGCCCCGGCGGGGGGCCGCTACGCCGTGATGTTCTTCGAGACCGTCCTGAAAACGGCCGCACCGAACGAGGAGGGTGTCAGCGTGCAGTACAGCGGGCGCATTGGTTCGTTGTTCGAGGTCAGCGTGGGCGGGACAGTCCGCCGCACCGGTGAGCTGACGGACGTGACCGTGGGGCAGTACGCCGCCGACCGGCCGCTGTCGATTGGCATGACCTTCAAGAACACGGGCAACGTGGCCATCCGCCCGAAGAGCTTCTTTAATATCATCGATGCCTCAGGCCGCTATTTCGGACGAGGCGAGCTGCCGACGCTCTACACCTTCCCGGGACGCTCCGGCCGGGCGCAGACCGAATGGACTGGGACCCTCCCGAAGGGGAGCTACACCATGATCCTGACGTCGGATCTCGGCGCCGGGCAGGCCGTGGTGACGGAGCGTCAACTGACGGTGCCGTAGTTCCTCGCTGATGCCACCCGGCAGCCTTCAGCACACAGCCTTCAGCAAACAGTCCGTCGAACTCGCACTCGCGCTCTCAATGCTCGCCGGGGGGCTGGCCGATGCCGCGCAGCAGCCGCTGCTGCCTCCGTCAGCAACCCCACCGCCGGTGTCCCCCTCCCTCGCCGGGCTGGAAGCCATCGTGAAGGTGCCGTACCTGCAGACCGTGCGTCTGCTCGTACCGGCCGCGAGCCGTGTCCTTTCCGTTCGTCCCGATCTCATCGAGGCCTCCCTTGCGGCAGAGGGGATCGTCGAGCTGCGGGCCGTGAATTTCGGGCAGACGTTCGTGCACATCTGGACCCCGGAGGGGCGGCTGACGCGCGCCGTCGAGGTGGTCCAACCGGTGCTCGAGGTTGCGGCAGGCCTCGGCGCGCCCAAGACCGCCGAAGAGCTGGCACGCCATTTGGTGTTTGAATACCGCAATGCCTTCCGCAACACCCGGCGGGGGCCGTTGTTCTCGAAGCTCGACCGCACCACGACCACGCAGTTCTTCCACCATCTCTCAAGCCGCATGGACACGCCCTATGGCCGGGCCAGCGGGTCGGTGAGTTTCGAGCGGTTCAATGCCGTCTCCGACGTGACGTCCTGGAGTGCGTCGCTGGCCGACGGGCGCATCGGCCCGCTCGAGCATTTCTCCGTCATCGGAGGAGATGCCAGCGCGGGATTCTCCGACCTCAGCCTGCCCCAGGGGAGCCTCCGGGGCGTCTGGGCCCGCTCCGACGCGCTGGCACCGTACGCGCTGGAAGGGTTTTACGGGCGGCGGCAGTTGGGCTTTGCCGGGGGGCTCTCCGCCGGCCTGACATCGCGCGACGATTTCTTCCTGGCGGGCGGCCGGCTCCAACAGACCCAGAAGCCGTGGACATGGGCGGTCGCCTACGCGAACGCCTCAGGGGACGACCGGATCGACCTGCAGAGTAGCCAAGCCGCGGAGGCCAACACCTGGTACTGGCTCCACGAGGGAATGCGCCTCGGCGCAGAGGCCGGCTTCACGCAGGATCACGCCTTCGCCTACCGGCTGAAATGGCTGATGAGCAGCCCGGACTTCAGCCTCGAGACGACCTACCGCAACCTGTCACAGCGGTATGAGAATCTGCTCGGCCGCGCCGTCGATCAGGGCGAGCGGGGTGCGATCGTGAATGCCCAATGGACGCCGCTGCCCGTCCTGCGCCTGCGCCACCACCTTGATCTGTTCGAGGACACGCTGTTCCGCAATCCGCAGGAGCCGGACGTGCTGAACGTCGACTTGGAGCTCGCCGCGGATCTCGATGTGACCGGCAGCACGACGCTGACCTCGGCGTACAGCCGGCAGCGGTTTCTCGGGCAGCTGTTTCCGAGCGACGGCTCAACCGTCAGCGCCGGCATCCGCCAGCGGCTGGGGCAGCTGCCGCTCATCGGCCGGGGGTACCTGTTGGCCGACTACCGCTTCCATGATGCGCGCAGTGTTAATTCTCCCGAAGCGGACTTCGAGAGCCATGGCGTCATTCTGGGGCTCGGGGCACCCCTGTGGGAGTCGTTCTCCTGGCGGGTCACCCAAGAGTGGACGCTGCTGGAGGAGACGTTGACGGCTCGCGAGAGCCGCCCGCGACAGACGTCGGCCGGCCTGTCGTATTTCCGGCAGTTTCGGCGGCTGCCTGTGTCGCTGCACGGCGGCGTAGATTTCACGAAGGCGTCCAGCGCCGGCTCGGCCAGCAGCTTCATCTTGAACGAGGACCGCTGGTCGCTCAACGGCGGAGCCCGGTATGATCTGTCGCCGGATGCGCACGCCTTCGTCGAGTCCCGGTTGATCCGGGCCAACCGCCCTGCGGCGCGGGATTACGAATTTGCGTTCGAGACCGGCCTGCGCTACCTCTTCGATACCGGGGTGGCGTGGGAACCGAGCACGTCGGTTTCGGGGATCGTGTTCTTGGATGGCAACGGCAACGGGCGCCAGGAAGGCGGCGAAGCCGGGCTGGCGCGCGTGACGGTGCGGGGAGATGCCAAGGAAGCCGTGACGGATCCGGGCGGGCGCTTCTATCTCGGCCGCGTGCGGGGCCGCCGGGTGGACGTGGCGGTGGATCTGGCCTCCATCCCGCAGGGGCACGTGCCCACCACCCCGGCCGCCATCACCATCGATGTGGCCAAGCCGCCGAAGCCGCCGCTGCTCTTCGGGTTCGTCGCGCAAGGCGAGCTGCGCATCAGGGTCTTTTTGGATGCGCAGGGCAACGGCCGCTACGATGCGACGGACGTGCCGTTGGAGAAGCTGCGTATCTCGCTTCAGGACGGCACCGTGCTGCGCACGGATCGCTCCGGCTGGGCGCTCTTCCGCGGGGTCACACCAGGGCCGTATCAGGTGACGTTGCACATCGAGGATCTACCGGCGGGGCTGTTGCCGGCCACCGCCCTGACGCAGGAGGCGTCCCTCAGGGAAGGCCAAGCGGCCACCGTGGATTTTCCGGTGACGGCGGAGCGTTCGATCAGCGGGCGGGTGTACGTCGACCACAACCGCAACGGCCGGCACGACCATGAGCCGCCGATGGCCGGCGTGGCCGTCTGCCTTGACGGGGCCGCGCAGGTTGCAACGCTGGAGGACGGCCGGTATTTCTTCAAGGGCGTCCACGCCGGGCTGCACCGGGTGGCGCTGAATTGCGGCCGCCCCCTCGTGGGCTTTCTCCCGTTGAACGCCGTCGATCAGGCGGTGGACGTTTCGCCGCAGCCGGTTCAGATCGAAGGGATCGACTTCCGATTGGCACCGCAGGAGGCGCTGATGCAGGATGTGGTGGCGGATGTCTTGCGCGCGCGCCGCGAGCAACAGCACCTCATCGATGAGATGATTGAGCTCAAGAAAACTCAACAATCAATCGAAAGCACCAATGACCAAATCCCAAATCCCAAATAAATTCCAAGCACCAAGTTTCAAGCTCCAAGCTGGTTTGGTGCTTGGAGCTTGGGATTTGGTGCTTATTTGGTGCTTGGGATTTGGTGCTTGGTGATTTCGAGGGGGCGCTTCTTATAGACTTGTCACGGTGTAGAGGATGGTGGTTTCGAAGTCGCCGGCAGGAGTGGCGGGCGTGACCGCCAGGTGGTACTCGGCCGTAAAGGCATCGCTCTTGCCGCGCGCGTCGGATGCATACAGGGTGATGGGGACGCCCGGGACGAAGCTTATCGGCTGCGGCACGCGCAGTTGCCCGCGCGAGGCGTCGCGGGTGGCAAGGAGGAATTGCTCGTGAGGAATGGCACTGCCCTGGGTGTTGGTGAGCGGCTGCCGGATCAGCTGCGTGACGTGGTAGGGCCGATCGAGGTTCGAGAAGACGCGCAGGCTTACGGCCACCGAGCGCGCGGCGGTCTGCCCATCAGCAGGCTGGCTGATGGCGCCGAAGGCGATCGTTGGGCCGGTGGCCGGCTCAACGGAGAGTTCCAGGCGGGGGAGGATGGTGGCGGTGACCTGGACCGTCTTCGACTGGGTTTCAGCGAACGCGACAGGTGAGGCAATGAGCGACAACGCGGCGGCCAGTATGCCGGTATATCGTGCGAACCGTCCCATGGCGACCTCCTGCGCACTGTATTCGGGCGCGCGGCCACCAGGCGACGGATGGGATGGCGATGCCATCCTTCACGGGATCATCGCGATCCCGGCAACCCGTCGATCCTTCCCGATATCAGATATCTTCCCTACAGATCGGTTGTTGATATCTGATATCGGACGAGGACACGTGGCTTTGCCTCTTCTTCACCCCCGAAGCTTTCAGCGAAGGGGGTTTCGAAGAGCCCTCCGAAGCTCTCCTTTGCTCTGGCGTTCGTTGCGACCTGCAAGCCGGAGCTTCGGAGAGCGAAGGAGGGGCCCTACCGTTACCGGTAGTTTGCCCTTAGGGAAAGTGTGCCCCATGCAATGAGATACCGTCAAGAGGTTCAGGGCTCAGGGCTCAGGGCTCAGGGCAATAGCGTCAACGTCTTCACCCAGAGCCCCCAGCCCCCAGCCCTGAGCCAACTCAGGGTGGCAGTGGTCACGGCGGCCATGCTGCTGGGCGCAGCCCCGGCGTGGGCCTCGGTGACGCTGAGCGTGCGGGTGGTGCGCGGCGGATTCGACCTGGATTTCGGGCGGGTGGAGCCCGGCCAGGCGGCCAATACCGAAGAGCTTGAGCTGACACTGAGCAGCACCGGGACCGCGCAATACCGGCTCTACCAGGAGGCTCGAGGCTTTCTGGTCAATGAGCGCGGCCTGCGGCTTCCGGACGGCGTGCTGCTGCTGCAGATCTCCCGCGGCATGGCAGGCTCGCCGACGACCGGCGGCATGCTTCCCGTGACGGACACCCCCCAGGAGCTCTATGTCTCCAGCAGCAGCGGCTCCTCCGACACGCTGCTGCTCGTTTACTCCGTGGCGGCGAAGCCGGATCTTCCGGCCGGCACCTATCGGGGGGTCTTGCGGTTCACGGTGGAGTCGCAGGACACCGGGGCCATCGTCACCCACACGATCAACGTGCGTCTGTCCGTTGCGGAGATCGTCCAATTAGAGCCGCCCGCCGGCGGGGTCAGCCGCTTGCTGTTGGGCAGCGTCGGGCCGGGGGAGCGGTCGGAGACGGTCGCACTGCCGATTGCCTTCCGCAATAACGCCGCAGGCGCCGTCAGCCTCCTCCAAGAGCCGGTCGATGGGCTCAGCAGCCCCGAGGGCGCGTCGCTGCCCCCCGACGCTCTCATGTTCACCGTGAGTTCCGCGCAGGGAAGCCCGGCGTGGCGGCCGGTGGCGAACCATCCCGAGCGCGTGCTGGAGGATCCGCGCGGCGAGCTGCGCCAGTGCACACTCTCGTACGCCGCCTCACTCCCCATGGATCAGCGGGCGGGGCGCTACCGCGGGATGGTCCGGCTGCGGCTCATCGGCCCGGAGGGATCGACCAAGGATGAATGGCTGCTGCCGGTGGAACTAGAGGTGCCAGAGGTGTTTACCGTCTCTGTCAGTATTCCCGACGGGGCTGAGGCCATGCACTTCAGCCGCCCGGCCTCAGGCAGCGGAGTCGTACAGCATACGATGAAGATCACGGTGACCACCAACATGGGCAAGCCGTATCAGGTGCTGGGAGGGCTGGATCATCCGTTGGTCTTGCCCACGGGCGAAGCGCTGCCGGCTGCCGCGCTGAGTTGGTCGGTCGCCGAGCCAAGCCGCGGCAAGCCGCTCATCGCGCCGGAGAGCCCCGTGGCGATCGGGTTGGAGCCGGTGTATCAGTCCGACAGCAGCGGCTCCTCGGTGGCATTTCTGCTGCACTATCGGATGGACATTCCGTTAGATGCGCGCAACGGGGTCTATGCGGGCCAGATACACTTTTCTGTCACCATGTTTTAAGAGTAACTCTCTGCATGGGAAGCTTTTGAAAATTCTGACAAGATCTTGACAAATGATGAAAAATTCTCGAGAATAGGTGCCATATCATGATCAAGCGCCGACCGCTCCTGGAACAACACCGACTGACGGAACGTGAAGAGAAAAGCTTCCAGTTGCTTGAGCTGCTGCGCCAGCGGGGGCCCCTGACTCGCACCGAGCTCTCCCAGGGCACGGGTTTTAACATTGTCACCGTTTCCAATTACATCAGCCATTTCATCAAGCAGGGGCTCGTCTCGGAGCGGGGGTTCGATATTTCAACGGGCGGCCGCAAGCCCATCCTCGTCGAGCTCAACGCCAAAGCCAGCTATGCGCTGGGTATCGACTTGGGTCCGCCGATTGAGGGGACGCAGGCCGTGCTGGTGATGACGGATCTGCGGGGGCAGGTGGTGCATCGGGTGGCGGTGCCGAGGGCGGCGGACAATTTCGACCGCATCTTCGAAGGGTTGAGCGGCATGATCCGGGAGCTGCTGAACACCAGCCCAGTCGACGTCAAGAAGCTTCAAGGAATCGGGATCGGCATGTCCGGGATCATGGATGAGCGCGCCGGCACCATTCGCATGACGACCCAGCAAGGCGTGCGCACCAACTACTTGACGGTGCGCGACCAATTGGAAGAGGAATTTCGGCTGCCGATCTTGATGGGCAACGACGCCACGCTGGCCGGCTATGGGGAGTGTCGCCTCGGGCTGGATCGCGCCGTGGACAACGTGGTGTACTTGTACTCCGATGTCGGGGCCAGCTTGATCATTCATGGGCAGATCTATTGGGGGGCTAGCGGCAGCGCCGGCGAACTGGGCATCTTTCCGCCATCGGAAGATGACTACCTGAAATGGATCAAGAGCCCGCCGTTTTTCCTGTCAAGCGTCTGGGATTTGGGGGTGTCGGCGCAAGCGCGCAAACTCATCGATGAAGGACATGCCACGGCGATTCGCGAGTTGGCTACCGCCGCGGACGATGTCACCTTCAGCACCGTGCTCCATGCCGCGCAGCAGGGAGACCGGTTGGGGCAGGAGCTGATCGAGCATGCCGCGATGCAATTGGGGATTCGCATCGCCCATCTGGTGAATCTGTTGAACCCCGGGGTCGTCATCATCGGCGGCGGTTTCGAAAAAGCCGGATCCATGCTGCTTGAGCCGGTGTGGCGCGCGGTCAAGAAATATGCGTACGAAGAGCCGGCCAGTAGCGTGGACATTCTGCCGGCGCAATTGGGGGAGAACGCGGCGGCCCTCGGTGCGGCTTGCTGGGTGATTCGCGAGGTGTTCACGCAGTCCTGATGGCGTTTGCGGAACGGTTCTCGTCGTTGCGTCTGCCGCCGGCCGCCGTCCCATTGGCCATTTTGGCGGCGGCGGTCATCGCCGGCGGCGGATGGCTCGTGGCGACAAAACAGCGGCAGATCACTCAACTGACCGCGGCGCTAGGCCAGAGCCGCCAACAGATCCAGCAGCTGGAAGCGGAGCGCGAGATGCTCGCCGGCCAGCTCGAGACGCAGCGAGCCGAGCTGCAGGCCCGCGATGAGCGCCTCGCCTCGCTGCGCGCGCAACTGGCTTCGGCGTCGAAAGACCTGGAGCAATCCAGCCAGGTGCTCCAAGAGCTGAAGCAGCGCTATGACACGCTCGCGAAAGACCAGGAAGGCCTCCAAGGGCAGCTGGCCCGCGTCACCGGCGAGCGTGATGAAGTGCGCAAGCGCGCCGAGCTGCTGGAGCAGGGCAAGCAGGAGCTGGAACGCTCCGTCGGGCGGCTGCGCGAGCGGTTGGCGTTGCTCGACCGCGACTACCGCAAACTCTCCGACCAGCTGGCCCAGCTGCAGGCAGCCCCGTTGCCGACTTTGACGGTGGTTGGCGCCGCGGGGCCGACCATCTCCGCCGAGCCGTCGGTGACCACGACGGATGCTGCACCCTCCATTGTCCAGGCGGTGGTGGAGCTGCCCCCGATCGTGGTCCGCAAGGATCAGGCCGGCATGGCGATGCCGGTGCGCGCGCGGGTGCTGGAAGTCAGCGCGCCGCACAACTTCATCGTGGTGGATAAAGGCAGCGTTGACGGCGTGCGGGTGGGCATGGCGTTCGACCTCGTGCGCGGGGCCAACACAGTGGGCCGCGCGACCGTCGTGCGCGTGCGCCCTCAGTTGTCGGCCTGCGATCTCGTCCGCGCGAAAACCCCCGGCCCGGTGCAGGCGGGTGACCTGGCAGTCCAAAGCGGCCCCTGATTCAGATCGCAATTCGCCGTTTGCAGTCCGCAATGTGATGGCGTTTCGGCGAGGCCTCATTGGCTTTCGACGCTCAGGCCGCAGTCATCTCGTCCTGACCACCCGCCAACTCGCCACCCTCGTCAAGGCCGGCATGCCGCTGCTGCGCGCTTTGCGCACCGTCGCCGACCAATTGGATCCCGGGCCGCTGCGCGACGTCTTCGGTCTCGTCTCCTCAGATGTGGAATCCGGCGTGAAGCTTTCCGAAGCCTTGGCCGGACATCCGGCGTGGTTTCCCCCCTACTACATCAATATGGTCCGCGCCGGGGAAGTCGGCGGCCTGTTGGATGAGATCCTCAGGCGGCTGGCCGAATTGTTGGAGAAGCAGGCCCGGCTGCGCGAGCGGGTCAAGAGCGCCTTGATGTATCCCGCCTTCGTGCTCGTTGCGGCGGTGAGCATTCTGATCGTGCTGATGGCGTTCGTCGTGCCGACCTTCCTCGAGATGTTCACCGAGCTGGGCTCCGCCCTGCCGCTGCCCACGCGGATGCTCGTCACACTCTGCACGGTCGTGCGCACCTGGTGGTGGGTCGTCCTCCTGGGGCTCATCGGAGTGGTAATGCTGCTGCGGGGGCTCTCGCGCACGCCGGCCGGCCGGCGGGCCATCGATCGCGCGGCACTGTCGGCTCCGCTGGTCGGATCGCTGGTGGAGCGGCTGTTGATCGCGCGGTTCGCGCGCACCTTCGGCACGTTGATCGCCAGCGGGGTGCCGATCCTCAGCGCGCTGGAAACGGTGCGGGCGACGGTGACGAACGCGGTCATCGACGAGGCACTGCAGGAGGTGGAGCAGAGCCTCAAGGTGGGGGAGTCGCTGGCGCGGCCGATGGAGCTCTCCGGCGTGTTTCCGCCGCTGGTCACCCGGATGGTGGCGCTGGGCGAAGAGACCGGCCAATTGGATCAGATGCTGATGCAGGTGGCGGACAGCTACGAGGACGAGGTGGACGTGCAGCTCTCGGGCCTGACACAGCTGCTGGAGCCCCTGCTCATCGTGCTCGTCGGCGGGATCGTCGGCTTCATTGTGATCGCCATGTTTTTGCCGCTGATCTCTCTCACCAAGCTATTGTAATGCGCGGCGCTAGCAGACAGCAGACAGCAGACAGCAGACAGCACACTGCCGGCAGCCGAAAATGGCTTTTACTGTCTGCTGAGTGCTGTGTGCTGTGTGCTAATCTAGCGTTTTCACTGGTTGAGATGGTGATTGCGCTGTCGATTCTCGCGGTCGGGCTCATCGGCGCGATGCGCATTTTCCCCGTGGGCCTGCGCGCCTCCCAGCGGACGGAGCTGCGCAGCCGGGCCGCGCTGCTGGCGCAACACACCCTCGAGTCACTCAAAGTGGCCCCTTGGGAAGAGATCACGGAGGGCGAGCAGCGGCTTACGCAAGCGCCGTTTGCGGTCGTCACGCGCATCGCGCAGCCGCGGCCTGAGCATCTGGCCGATCCGGAGGGGCTGAAATCGGTCGCCGTGACGGTGGAATGGTTGCAGGAAGGCCGCGCGCGGTCGCTGACGTTCGTCACCTATGTCCATCGCGGAACGTCCTGAGTTGGCTCAAGGTTCAAGGCTCAAGGCTCAAGGCAGCAGCCTTCAGCCTTCAGCCTTCAGCCTTCAGCTGCCTCGGAGGCGGATGGCGCTCACGCTGGTTGAGCTGCTGGTGGCGATGGCGATCTTCGTGACCGTCAGCGCCTCAGCCGCCTTGATCTTCCGCAGCATCGCCGGGGCGTGGCGCACCGGACAGCTGCGCACCGCCCGCTACCAGCAAGCACGGCTGCTGATCGACCTGTTTGAGCGGGAGCTCTCCTCCTGCACCGCGAATCCGAAATTTCCCATGGTCGGCGCGGCGGCCGCGGATGCAGCGCGGCTGAAGCCGGGCAGCGCGCAGGATGAGGTGTTCTTCGCCGGCACGCTGCCGGGGCGCCGCGGGCTGGTGGAGCGCGGCTACTGGGTCGACGGCGCGGGGCGGCTGATGTGCCATGACGATGAATCGGGGGATGCCACCTACGCCACCGGCGAGGATGAGGTCTGCGGACGGGAGGTGGCGGGGCTGGCGATCAGGTATTTTGACGGTGCGGCCTGGCAGCCGCGCTGGGATGCGCGGCCGCAGGGGCCGCAGGCCGGACGGCTGCCCAAAGCGCTGCGCATCACGCTCACCATCGGCCGCCGGCGCCCGGAAACCTTCGAAACGGTTGTCCATGTGCCCACCAGCTAGTTCCCAAGTGCGTTCAGGGTTCAGGGTTGTGGGTTGTGGGCAACTACCCCGAACCCCGAACCCTCAACCCCGAACGCACTCGGAAGATGGGATTGCGCTGCTGATCGTGGTGAGTCTCTTAACGGTCATCGGCATCATGGGTGTGGCCTTTGCGTTTTCCACGCACCTGGAGACGCGGGAAGCGCTGCAGTTTGTCGCCACCAACCAAGCGCGATATGTCGCGGAAGCGGGCGTCGCCTTCGCGCGCGCCCTGTTGGAGGAAGACCAGGCCAGTTCGGGCGTCGATGATTCGACCGAAGGCTGGGCCACGTACGGGCGCGGCAGCGACATCGATACGGACGGCGACCGCATTCGAGACGCCCGCTGGTGGCCGCTGCAGGATCCCGACGCGCGCGCGAGCGGTCGCTACGCCTGGCAGATCACGGATGAAGCCGGCAAAGCGAATCTCAACGTGGCCGAAGCCGATCCTTCCCTGGCGCGGCCCGGGGCGATCAATCTCATCAGCGTGCTGCAGCGCGCCGGGCTGGACGGCCAGCGGGCCAGCACGACCGCCGCCGCGATCGTGGCCTACCGCCTGGGGCCTGATGGCAAGCCGGGGCGCGCCGGCATCGATGATGATGCGGACGGGGCGATCGATGAGGCGGACGAGTACCAGCCGATGGCGCTGCTCGGGGATGACCGCCGGCTGGAAGGGATGGAAGAACTGGCGGCCATCGCCGGCTTCAGCGCCGAGGAGCTCGGCCGCCTGGCCGCCTTCGCCACCGTCTACAGCTGGGATCTGAACGTCAGCGCCTCCGGCGCAGCACGGGTGAACGTCAATACCACCGTGGCGGAGGAGCTGCTGTCGATGTTGCTGGATGCCGGAGTGCGCGATCCGTGGCAAGCGGCGGTCAACCTGTCGGATGCGGCGGATCGCGATGTGGCCATGTCGCGGGTGACGAGGTCGTCGCAGATGATCGCCATCACCGATCAGGGCGCGCTGGGCAGCTGGACGTGGTCCGGCGCGCCGAGCGGCCACTATGCCAGCGCCCAACCCGGCGGCGCGCCGCTGAGCTACTCGGCGACGGTCACGCCGGGGACGTACCGCGTGCTGGCGCGCGGCCTGCAAGCTGTCAAGGTCGGCGACGTCACGATCGAGGGTCGCCTCAAGCGTTCGGTCGATCCGGATGAGTCGCTGGGCCTGTTGACCCTCTCCGGCTCCGTCCCCATCGAGGTGGCCAACCGCGAGCCTACCGGCACCCGCTGCGCCTTTCAAGGCATCGAGCTGGTTTCGGAGACAGCACAGAGCGGTGTCGTGGTGCGGGGCGTGGAAGCCATCCGGTTCAATGAAGTGATGGCTGAGCCGGTCATTGAGCTGGAGGCGACGGAGGCAACGTTCAACCCGCAGGGGTCGGATTGGGGCTGTCCGGTCGGGTCGGCGGCCTGCACCAACAGCGGCGTCGGAGAGGGGCGCTGGTCCTGGACCGTGCCGGGGCTGCGGCCGGGCCGCTACGCGGTGCGCGTCTTCGGCGCCTCGCCCGGGCAGACGGTCGGCCTAATCACGATCGACGGGACCACCCCGCCGCCCCTGACCCACGGCCAGGCGCATCCGGCCACGCTGCTGGTCGGCTCGGACCACCGCGTGGATCTCGCTATTGGCAAAACAGGCGCCGACGGGACATACTATTTCCAGAAGCTGCATGTCTCGGCGCAGCCGGACGGCGAATACGTGGAGTTCATCAACCTCAGCGATGGCGACATCGACATGAGCGGCTGGTCGATTGAAGGGGAACTCACGGCAGGCCGCCAAGCCCACCTGCCGGCCGGCTCCGTGATCAGAGCCCATGGGTTGCTGGTGGCGGCGGTGGATTTGGACGACCACCAGACCGGCCTGCAGAACAACGGCCTGAGTGCGCGCCAGGTGTGGGAGATGCCTTCCAGCGCGGCGGCGGTGCAGCTCGAATTTCCCAGCGGCGCGCCGTCGCTGGACGATGATTGGCTCAAGATCGCGCTGCCGGCCGGCACCATGCCCCGGCTGATGCTCCGCCAGGGCACGAATATCGTCGATGAAGTGGAGTACCCGCTGGCGCCTACGTCGACGAGCGTGTTTCAAAGCCTGGAGAAGGGCGATCCGAGCCTCATCATCGATGCCAACGGCAATTCCATGGACGACGGCTGGTATGCGTCGCTGCGCCTGTATACGCCGGGAGAGCCGAACGACAACGAAGGGTTGAAGGAGCAGGTGGGCGTGCAGACCATCATCCACGATCCCGCCCGCGAAGTCCGAGTGCTCAACCGGCCCCTGGCGGGTGTCGGGGAATTGGTGGGGCTCTCCAGCGGCGTGGCCTGGCGGCCGTTTGCCAGCGGCGAGCTGGCCAAGATCGTGGACCGGCTGACCGTCTATGGCCATCGGCTCGAGGCGGAAGGTCATTTCCTCGGAGAGGAAGGCGGCGACAATGCCTGGCACGAGCGCGCCGACGGTGCCTTTGAGCATTACGATCCAGCGCAGGCGGACGTCGTCGGCCGCTGGCAATGGACCGAGCTGGTGGACGGCCATTACCGGCTCAATCTGTACGGCCGGCCCGGCGAGCAGCTGGCGGTGCGATGGTGGCAGGCGGACGGCGCGCCGAGCCCTTGGTCGCCGGCGCTGTCGACCGATGCGCAGGGCCGTGCCGTCGTCGGCCTCGTCACAATCGGGATGCAGCAGACGCCGCCGAATACCCTCGCCCTCGATGTGCGCTGCGCCTCATTGAGCGGGGTCTGCCATCTGGATGCGGTGCAGCTGGACCCGCAGCTGATCCGGATGGGGGTCGTCAACATCAATACGGCGCCGCGCGAGGTGCTGTTAGCACTGCCGGGGATGACCGCGGGACTCGCCGACCGGCTCATCGCCGGGCGGCCCTTCGGCAACCAGGGGGGCAAGGGCCGCGGCATCGGTGATCTGCTGGTCGGCGACGTCCTGGGAACCGATGAAGAGACGAAGCTGGCGGTGTTCGAGCAATTGGGACACCTGGTCACGACCCGCTCCTCGGTGTTTCAGATTCTGAGCGTCGGGCAAGCGCTCAATGGGGATCGTGCCACCGCCACACAGCGCATTCAAGCGATCGTTCAGAGATGACGATAGCACACAGCACACAGCACACAGCACACAGTAAGGGCCTGCATTCCAGGTGGCCTACTCTCTGTAGTCTGCTGTCTGCTGTCTGCTGTCTGCTGTCTGCTATGCCGTGTCATCTGGCGCACGGGGCCGTCAGCAAAAGCGGCGACAAGCAGCTCGAGTCCGGCGGCACCACGCAGGGCGGGGGGACGCCCCAGTCCTCGACGTTTCGCCAGCAAAGCAGTATCGGTGAAGTGCTGGGCGGCAGCCCAATCTCCTCCTTGCGGTTTCGCATCATCCCCGGCGGCTTGGGCTCCAGCGCCTCAACGACGGCTGCGCCGCCGGTGGCGGACCTTCACTTGAGCGTCCTCTATGCCAAAACCGATCCTCTCGGCACGATGATTCCCCCGAGCGCGTGGCAGCGGGACCGCGATCCGATCTTCATTTGGGAGCCGCCGGCGACCGGGCCGGAGGTGGCAGGCTACAGCTATGCCATCGACACGGCGCCTGATGACACGATCGAGACCATCGGCACCTCCTTCAACGTGGCCACAAGCTCTCTCAAGATGCTGGCTGATGGGCCGCATACGTTCTCCGTCAAAGCCATCAACTCGGCAGGCCATGGCGGGCCGGCCCTTTCGCTGGAGCTGTGGGTTGACACCACGCCGCCGCAGGTCACCGCGTCGACGCCTTCACCCGGCGCGCTGGTCAACACCCAGGCGGTCAGCGTTCGCGCCGCCGCGTCGGATGCGGCCAGCGGCGTCGATGAGGCCACCGTGCAGCTGTTGCTCAACGGGGCGTCGGTCTCCGCGGCCTACACCTCGTCAACGGGGATCATCAGCTCAGCGGGTGGCGCATGGCTTGAGGGGCCGAATCGTCTCGAGCTGCGCGTCTCGGATGTGGTCGGCAACGCGGCCGCGCCGCTGATCTGGAGTGTCACGGTCGACACGCTGCCGCCCTCCGGCAGCCTCCTCATCAACGGGGGTGCTTCGCTGACCACCAGCGTCCACGTCAGTCTTGGGTTGGCGGCCACCGATGCGGTCTCGGGCGTGGCCGGCATGCTCATCAGCAACGACCTCCTCAGCGGCTACGTCGAAGAGCCCTACGCGCCGTCGCGGCCCTTGTGGCGGCTCAATGCGGTGCGGGGCACGCAGACGGTGTGGGTCAAGTTCGTCGACGGCGCAGGCAATGTGTCGCAGCCGGTGTCGGATGCGATCGAGCTCGCGCTGCTCTCGCCGGAGACGTTGATCACCGGCGGGCCGGCCGGCTTTGCGCCGCAGCCGCGGGCGGCCTTCGCCTTCATGTGTCCGGAGGGCGCGTGCCTCTTTTCGTACGCCTTCGACGGCGATCCCTGGTCGGCGTGGAGCGAGACCGCCTCGGCGGTGAAAGAACCGCTCAGCGGCGGCAACCACTACTTCCGGGTCAAGGCGGCCAAGGAGTCGAACGGCATCGCCGGCATCCAGCCGGATGAAGAGGATCCCACGCCGGCGGAACGCACCTGGATCGTCGGGCCGCAGCCCCTCATCATGGCGCTGCCCAAGGGGCCGCCGATCAAGCTCTGGCGTCTCGAATAGTTGATGAGAACTGCACCCCCAACCCCGAGCCTGTTCGATGGCTGTTAGCATTGGCATTGAGATCGGCCCCGAGGCGATCCGAGCCACTCGCCTAGAGCGCGCCGGCGGCGCCTTCAGGCTCTTGACCGTCGAAGAGCAACCCTACGATCCGTCGCAGGCGGATGCACTGGGGCGGGCCCTGGCCCAGCTGCGCCGCTCCCTGCGGATTGCGCAGCCGGTCATCGTCGGGCTGCCGGATCTCTCGGCGATTCTCGCGACCGTCTACCCCCTGGTCGTCAACCGCAGCCGAGCGGAGTTAGCGGTGGAGTTTGAGCTGCAGCAGCAGCTGCCTTTCGAGCTGTCGCAAACCGCCTGGCATTATCAATGGCTCTCCCTAGCCAATGGTGGGCGACCGGAAGGCTCAAGGCTCAAGGCTCTAGGTTCTAGGCAAGAACCTCCCAGCCTACAGCCTACAGCCTACAGCCTTGAGCATTCTTCGATTGCGGTGGCGGCGGTGATGAAGCAGCCGCTGCTGGAGGAGCGGCTGGCCATCTGCCGCCGCGCAGGCCTTGACGTCGCCGGCGTGTCGATAGCCGCGCTGGGGCTGCTCAACGCCTGCTCGCTGCAGCGCTCGCTGGCGCGCGCCAAAGCCTTCGCCATCCTCCATCGCCTCGACGCCTCAACCGCCGAGTGGATCCTCTGGGCGCCCCAGCGGCTGCAAGTCGTCCCGGTGCAGTCCGCGTCGTCGCAGACGCTGCCGGAGGAGCTCGCCGCGTCATGGCAGGGCCTGAAGGCCCAGTGGCCTGAGGCCGCGCCGATGATCTGCACCGTGAATATGGACGCCTCGGTGTCCGAGCGGCTCTCACGGCTGGCCGACGTGCGGCTGGAGCGCTTTGATCCGGCGCAAGCCGTCGCGATGCGGGCCGTGCGCCCGGAGCTGGCTCAGCGCGCCGCCGCCTCCATTGGGTTGGCGCTGCAGGGGCTGGGGGCGGCCCGCGTGCCGCTGAATTTGCTGGACCATGTGCAGCGCGCGCAAGGCGCTCGCTGGGTGCGCCGCGTGGCCCTCGGCATGGCCGCGGTCTGCGCGGCGGCCATCGTGACGCTGAGCCTCAGCGGGATGGCGGAGATCCGGCAGCAGCGGCTGAGGCTGCTGCGCGCGCTGGAGCAGCGGGAGCGCACCTACCAGCGGCTGCGCCCGGAAATCCGGGCCATGCTGCAGCAGCAGCAGCGCACCGAGCAGTTGACGGCGCAATTGCAGGGCTTGGTGTCGGCCTCGCCCGCGCTGACGGCAACTCTCGCGGCCATCGCGCAGGCGCTGCCGAAGAGCCTGTGGCTGACGAAGGTGGAGTGCGCCAAAAGCTTGGCCGCGCTCGACGTCACGCTCGAAGGGCGCGCTGCCTCCTTCCAAGATGTGACCCAGCTGCTCGACCGTTTGAAGAATCTCTCGGGAGTGACGGCGGTCAAGCCGCTCTCCACGAATGTGGTGCCCGCCCCGGCGCCACCGGAATCGGCTCCAGCCGCAGGGGAGCTCGTGGCCTTCGCCATCCAGTTGCAGCGCGCCCTGCCATGACGGCCCCGCGGCGGCTTCCCCTCGTGCCGGTCGCCGCCGCCATCCTGCTGACCGCCGCCGCGCTGGGCGCGGGGGCGTGGCGCGTGAGCGTCCGGCAGCTTGATGAGCGCGTGGAACAGCGGCGATCAGGGCTGAAGCGGCTGTTGGTGAGCAAAATTCCCCCGAATGAAGAGGCGGCGGCGTATCTCAGCCGGCGGCAGCAGCTGCTTGAGCGCGCCTATCGCCAATGGCAGGACCGCGTCATTGTGGCTGTGTCGGATGAAGCCGTCGGCATGGATCCCCAATTGTCGGTTCAGGAGCGCTTCCACGAGGTCCAGCGGCAGCTTACGCGGCTGGCGGCTGCGCGCAAGATCGCCGTGCCCCAGGTGGTCGGATTCCCCAAGGAGCTGCCGCCCTCGGAGAGCGCGCCGCGCCTGCTGGTGCAGTTGGCGCTGATCGAAGAGGCCGCCTCGTTGATGCTCGGGCAGGGCGTGGTGGTGCTCTCCTCGTTGAAGATCGAGGATCCTGAGGTGCTGCCGCCGCCGGAGGAAGGCGCGGGCAGCTTCTTGGTGCGCCAGCCGGTACGGGTGCACTTCAGCGCATCGCTGCCGCAGGCGGTGGGGGTGCTTGAGGCGCTCAGCCATGCTGCGCCCCTGATCGATGTGCGCTCGGCCAAGATCGTCTCCGCCACGGATCATCTTGAGGTGGAGCTGCTGCTGGCGCGCTATACGGCCGATGCCCGGGCGCAACAACTGCCGCCGCACGATCACAGTGAGGAATAAGAACATGCAACCCAGCACCAGAGCGCCCCGAGGTCGTTCTGGTCGGCGCTCTGACGCAGGCCAAGCGGCGGCCGCCGGCGTGGCAGCCGCCGCCGTCGTGTTGCTGCTGGGGGCTGCCGCATGGTGGCGCCTGTCAGTGACGAGCAAAGACACAGCGATGCTCCCACGAGAAACCTGGGAGCGCGTCAAAGAAGCCTATCCGATTCCCTCGGAAGCGCCGCAGGCTTTGACGCCTGAGTCTCAGGCCGCGGCCGCCCTGATTGATGCCAATCCATTTTCACCGCAGCGGGATCGGGCTGTCTCCGCTGCCGATCCCTCAGGGCAGGGGGCGTTGCGCTTTGCCCCCGCGGCTGCCGAACCGCAATTTGCCTACAAAGGGCGCCTGCAACTTGGGGCGCGCCAGCGGGCTGTGATGGAAGAAACGACCGCCGGGAAAACGTACTTTCTCGAAGTCGGACAAGCAGTTGCGGGGTTCAAAGTGCTTGACATCGACGAAAAACGAGTGCTACTATCAGATCCACAAACGCATGAAGAGGTTGCGGTGCCGCTTACCTCCGCACGCTCTCCCTAACCGGAAGGCGGGTGCGCCACATTGTTCGTGGCGCCTTCTGTTCATTGCGCTCTTCGCGAGTTTCTCTCTTACCGCATCCGCCGGTGGCGAGAGCCGTGACGCCTCGGAGAGTGTCGAGCGCGCCATCAGCGGCCACCTTGCCACGGGCAAGCAGCTGTTGCAGCAAGGCGACGCCCTCGGCGCGCAAGCCGCATTCCGGGCGGTACTGCAGTTGGACGCCACCCACCGGGAAGCCCTCCAGTTGATGACCAAAGCGCAGCGGCAGCTCGAAGCCCGCCGCGCGGCGGATGCGCGCGCGCAGGCGCGGCTGCGCTCTGCGGCCATGGAGCTGGCCGTGAAGCTCGCACGCGAAAAGGCCGCGCAGCGCCTGCGGCAGGCGGCCGGCGCCCGCGGGCAGATCGACGTCGCCAGGGAGCAGCAGATCAAGCGCCTGTATACGAAAGGGCTCGCGTTGTATCGCCAACGGCAGTACGAGCAGGCGGCGGACGTGCTGCAGCAAATGGTGCTCATCGAGCCGTCGCATCCGCTGGTGCGCGATGCACAGCGGCTGATCGTGCAGGCGCAGACAAAGCAGGCCGAGCTGCGCGCCCAGGTGGCGGCCCGCGGCGGCCGCCCCTCAGTCCCCAGCGCCCGGGTGCCCGAGCTTCAGCAGCAGCTGACGGCCAAGCGCATCGAGCTGGAGACCATCCTGAAATACGCCAAGCTCTCTCTCAAGGAGCGCAACTACGACGCCGCCATCGAGCTGCTGCAGCGCGTGCTGGCCCAAGATCCGCAGCAGGCCGAGGCGCGGCGACTGCTGGAGCGCGCCCAAGTGGCAAAGCTGGAGGACGAGCGGCAGCGGCTGGTCGCCTCGGTGGAGCGCGATGAGCGCTCGATGGTCAACGACGTCTTGAAGGCGCAGCTGCTGCCGCAGGCCCAGCCGGTGGAATTCGTCAGCGCGGTGCCGTCTTCCGCCGTGGGGGCCAGCATCGCGAAGGCGCTGCAAGCCCCCATCAGCATGGAGTTCACCGACGTGCCGCTCGGGGACGTGCTGGAGTTCATCGCGGATGCAGCCAACGTCAGCATCATCCCCTCGCCCCACTTGGATCTGAAGGGAAGCCGCGTGTCCGTCAAGGTGACGGAGTTGCCGATTGAGACCGCGCTGAAGTATCTTACGAAGAACGCGTCGCTGGCCTATCGCGTCGACCGCGATGCGGTGCTGATTGCCTCGGCGGAGGAGTTCGCCAGCGAGCCGCTGCAGACGCGCGTCTTTTTCCTGCGCAACGGCCTCGGGCCCTTCGCCCTTGAGACCTCGGCGGTGGAGCCCGACCCCGCGCTGGAGATGCAGTCGATCAAGGAGCTGGTGGAGCGCAGCATTCCCCAGATGCCCGACAGCAAGCTCGTGGTGGATGAGCGCAGCGGGGCCTTGATTGTGACCAACACCGCCGACAATCTTTCCCTGGTCGAGCAGCTGCTCAGCCGCCTGGATGTCACGCCCACCCAGGTGCTGATCGAAGCGCGGTTTCTCGAAGTGAACATGACGGAGCTGGAGCACATCGGCGTGGAAGCGGTGCTCAACGGGCAGCTCGTGCTCGACAAGAAAGGGCAGGGCGACGGGACCCAGGGCAGCGGCCAGGCGCTGGCCAGCGGCGGCGGGGCCAAGTTTCCCGCGCTCTCGCGCGAGAGCGAAGGGTTGAACCTCACGCTGCAGGGTGTGCTCACCGGCACGCAGTTCGAGGCGGTGCTGCATCTGCTGGAGGAGTCCAAGAAGACGAAGACGCTCTCCGCCCCCCGCATCACCGCCCTGAACAACCGCTCGGCCCAAATTCGCGTGGTGGAGGAGTTCAACTATCCCACGCGGTATGAGGTCTCGCTCATCCAGTTCGACATCAACGGCGACGGCGACTTCGACGACGCCGGCGAAACCGAGTTCGCCAACGTGCCGAGGGATCTGCAGAAGCGGGACATCGGCATCCTGCTCAACGTCACCCCGAGCGTGGGGCAGGACCTGAAGACGATGACGCTCGTCCTCGCCCCGGAAGTGAGCAGCTTCAGCCAGTTCCGCGATCTGGGCGGGGGGGTGACCGTACCGGAGTTTACCTCCAGCCAGCTGACCACAAGTGTCGTCATCGAAGACGGCCAGACCGTCGTCTTGGGCGGCCTCATGAAGGACAGCACCAGCGACTCCATCGTGAAGGTGCCGTGGCTTGGCGATCTGCCGCTGGTGGGCAATCTGTTCCGCCAGAAGCAGAGCAGCAGCACGCGCAAGAACCTCCTGATCTTCATCACCGCGAAGATTCTCGCCCCCCGTGGCCCCACCACGTAGCCGCGTTCGCATGTCACCTGGCACCTGGCACTTGTCACGGCTGCTCGCTGCTCTCTTGAGCCTTGCCCTCTGCGGTGTCGCGCAGGCCGTTGAGCCGCCGGCGCCGATGCCGGTTCAAGCGCGGCTCAACCAGCCGGTAAGCGCAGATTTCCAAGGCGTGGATTTCGTCTCCGCCATGCAGTTTCTCTCCGACCATGCCGGCGTGAACATCTTCGTGTCGGACAAGGCGAAACAGGCGGCCAGGCCGGTCAGCGTCCACCTGGTGGCCCTGCCGCTGCAGAGGGCGCTGGAGCATCTGCTGACGGCGCAGGGGCTGCTCTATCGCCGCGACGGCGACGCCTTGTGGGTCGCCACCAAGGAGGAGATGGACGCGGAGCCCATGGAAACGCGCGTCTTTGCGCTGCGCCAGGGCGCGGGATTGACGGCCGCCTTTGAGCCGTTTACGAGCAGCCGGGAGAGCGTGGCCCTGCAGCCGAAGGGCATCCGGCAGTTGAAGACGCTGCGCGACACGCTCGACGCCATTATTCCTCAGATTGGCGAGAGCTCGATTGAGCTGGATGAGCGCAGCGACTCGCTCATCGTGCGCCACAGCCCCTACCACCTCCAGCAGATCGAGGTCCTGCTCGCAGCGCTGGACGTGGCTCCGCAGCAGGTGCTCATCGAGGCTCGGTTCGTGGAGGTCACCCTGACCGACACCGACGAGTGGAACCTCGACGGGCAGCTGACCGGCAATGTGGCGCTGACGAAGAAGACGCAGGTCGATGGCACCCGCGCGCCGGGCGTGCAGCTGGCCAGCCTCGGCAGCTCGCTGCAGCGGGGCTCGAAAATCGACTTCACCAGCTTCACCAACCAGACCTCCGGCAACGCGCTCAATTTCACGCTGGAAGGCATTTTGAGCGGCACGCAATATTCAGCGGTGCTGCACGCGCTGGCCCAGAACGACCGAACCAAGACGCTCTCCGCGCCCCGGGTGACCACCCTGAACCACCAGACGGCGACGATCAAGATCGTCACCGAGTACGTCTACGCCACCCGCTATCAGGCCACGGTCACCCGGAAGGATCTCAACAGCGACGGTGATTTCGCGGATACGGTCAGCGGGGTGGCGGAGACCCGCTTTATCAACGTGCCCCAGGATTTCATCACGAAGGATCTCGGCATCCTGCTGCACGTCACCCCGAGCATCGGGCAGGATCAGCGGACGATCACCATGGCGCTGAAGCCGGAGGTCAGCGACCGCAAGACGGACGACAGCTTCGGCGGGGATGTGACGCTGCCGCGCTTCACCTCGCGCAATCTGGAGACGAGTGTGGTCATCGACAACGGGGATACCGTCGTGCTGGGCGGCCTGATGAAGGATACGAACCGGACCACCGTCACGAGGGTGCCGGGGCTCGGGCGGCTGCCGCTGATCGGCAAGCTCTTCCGCAAGGAAGACGAGTCGGTGGAGCGCTCGAATCTCCTGATCTTCGTGACGGCGCAATTGGTCAACCCGGCCGGGGCGAACCTCGCCCGGTCGGATCTCGAGTAACCGCTCCACAGGGAGGATCGCGGACGTCGCATGAAGAAGATCAACATTGAGGCAGTGGCGAAGACGGCGGGGGTGTCCACCACCACCGTCTCGCGCGTCATCAACGGGATCTCGACGGTCTCTGACGCCAATCGCCAGATGGTCCTGGAGGCGATCAAGAAGCTGAAGTACCATCCGAATCCGAGCGCGCAGCGGCTGGCCTCGGGCAAGACGAACACCGTCGGGCTGATCATCCCGCGTTTTGAGGGCATCTTCCATTCCTACTACGCGCTGCAGGTGATCAAGGGGGTGGGCATCGCGGCGGAGCGGGCGCGCTGCGATTTGCTGCTGCACATCACCGACGGCAAGACCCGGCCGGCCTCCTCGGCGGTGGACGGGATCATCTTCGTGGACATCTACGGCTGCGAGGAGCTGCTCGATCAGACGCTCGAGGAAGGCGTGCCGACGGTGGTGCTCAACCATTACATGGCGGATCTGCCGGTGCACTGCGTGGCGATCGACAACCGCACCGCCGCCGAAAAGGTCGTCGACTTCCTCCTCAAGTTGGGCCATCAGGACATCGCGACGATTACCGGCGATCTGAAGACGCAGTCGGGGCTGGATCGCCTCGACGGGTTCGTGAAGGCGTTAAAGGACCGCGCGCGGCCCGCGCGCGAAGAGTACATCCGTTTCGGCGATTTCGGCCTGCCCAGCGCGCGGACCGCGACCGAAGCGCTGCTGGCCATGAAGGACCGCCCCACGGCCATCTTCGTGGCGAGCGATGAGATGGCGCAAGAAACGATCAACGTCGCCCTCGCCAAAGGCGTGCGGGTGCCGGAGGAGCTCTCAGTAGTCGGCTTCGACGACAACCCCATCGCCGCGCACGGCCGGGTGCCGCTGACGACGGTGCGGCAGCCGCTGGCCGACATGGGCCGGCTGGGGTTGGAGCTGCTGCTGCAGAAGGGCAAGAAGTCCGCCCCGACGAAGCTGCTGCTGCCGACGGAGCTGGTGGAGCGGCAGTCGTGCCGCCAGACGTGGATAGAAAGATAACCGTGATAGCACACAGCAGACAGCACACAGCCGTCAGTAGGAGGCGAACGCCATGACACAGCACGAGGGGCCGATGAGGGTGGCGGTGCTGGGGGCGGGCGGCCTGGGCAAGGCGGCGGCGCGCATCATCGGGGCCAAGCGGCAGATGCGGCTGGCGGCCATTTGCGACAGCAAAGGGATCGTGGCGTCCCCGCAGGGGCTTAAGGCGGCTCTCATCGCCGGCATCAGCGGCGATCTCGTCGGCGGCTACCGCGCGGCGGAGGGGGGCTCGGACGGCGGCGGAGTCGCCGTCGCCACCGAGGTGGACGCCCGGCATTGTGATGATCCAGTAGGCGCCATGCTGCAGCTGGCGGATGGGCTCGACGGCATCGTCGTGGCACTCCCAAATCTGCCCAATGAGTTCATCCCCAACATCATCAAGCGCTGCGTGACCGCGGCCTCGGGGCTGGTCTTCGTGGACGTGCTGAAGCGCACGCGGGCGGTGGAGCTGATGCTGCAGCTTGATCCGATCGTGAAGGCCTCGCGCAGCGTGGTCTTGACCGGCTGCGGCGCGACCCCGGGCACCTTGGCCGCCGCCGCCGTGCTGGCAGCCCAGTCGTTTATCGAAGTGGAGAAGGTGGACATCTGGTGGGGGGTGGGCATCGCCAATTGGGAGGCCTACCGCGCCACCATCCGCGAGGATATCGCGCATCTGCCGGGCTATTCCGTGGAGCGCGCCGCGGCCATGACGGATGCGGAGATCGATGAGTTACTTGAGCGGACCAACGGCCTGTTGGAGCTGCGCCACATGGAGCATGCCGATGACGTGCTGCTGCAGCGGGTGGGTGTGGTCGACTCGCCCGAGCAGGTGGAGGTCGGCGGGGTCATGGACACGCGCCATCCGAAGAAACCGGTGTCCACGACGATGACGCTCACCGGGATCACCATCGACGGCAAGCGCTCCAGCCACCGCTTCGTCCTCGGCGATGAGACCACGATGGCCGCCAACGTGATCGGGCCCGCGCTCGGCTACCTCAAGCGGGGCATGTGGCTGAAGGCCCATGGCCTCTTTGGTGTTTTTGGCTGCACGGAGTTCCTTCCCATGGTCGTTCGCTGATCCTCCACCATATGATCCTCACGAAAGCACCAAGCACCAAATCCCAAGCACCAAATAAGCACCAAGCACCAAGCTCCAAACAGTTTGGAATTTGGAAGTTGGGATTTGGGATTTGTTTGGTTATTGGGATTTGGGATTTGGTGCTTGCGTTCCATGCCGTCTTCAACCGTCCCCCGCTTGTCGCTTGACCGACTCCTAAGAGAGTGCGCCGACGAGCTTGCCGAGCTCAGCACTCAGGAGTTGCGCCGTACCCTCACCGTCGTCGAAGCGGTTGACGGCCCGCGGGTGATGATCAACGGCGCCTCGTACGTCTGCTGGTGCTCGAACGACTATCTCGGGCTTGCCGGCGAGGGGCGCCTGGCTGAGGCGGCCGCACAGGCCGCGCGCCAGTGGGGGGTGGGGGCGCGCGCCTCACGGTTGCTGGCGGGAAGTACGTTACTGCACCGACAGTTGGAAGCCGACCTGGCCGCATGGCAGGGTGCTGAGGCGGCGATGGTGTTTCCCAGCGGCTATCAGGCGAATCTCGGGGCGCTGGGGGCCTTGCTCGGGGCCGACGACGCCGTCTTCATCGACCGGCTCTCGCATGCCAGCCTGCTGGATGCGGCGCGCGCGACCCGGGCGGCCTTCCGGGTCTTCCGGCACAACGAGGTTGAGGACCTGCGCCGGCTGCTCTCGCGCCCTTCGCAGGCGCGCCGACGGCTGATCGTCACTGAGGGCGTCTTCAGCATGGACGGCGACGAGGCACCGCTGGCGGAGCTGGCGGAGCTGGCCGAGGCGCACGAGGCGATCCTCTATGTGGATGATGCGCACGGCGCCTTTGTCACCGGCGCCACCGGGCGGGGCAGCCTGGAGCGGCAGCGGCTGACGTGCGACCGTCTCATCTATATGGCCACACTCGGCAAGGCCCTAGGATGCCAGGGCGCCTTCGTGGCGGGGTCGGCGCAGCTGATCGACTATCTCGTGAACAAGGCGCGGACGTTCATCTATACGACAGCACTCGCACCGCCGATCGTCGCGGCCGCCCGGGAGGCGCTGCGCCTCGTTGAGCAGCAGCCGCAGCGGCGGCAGCGGTTGGACGCGGCAGCGAGGCGATTGCACCGCGCGCTGACGGCCGAGGGCTTCCAGACCAGTTCCTGCGCGTCCCATATTTTGCCGGTGAGGCTCGGATTCGCCTCGCGCGCCCTGGCCGTGTCGCAGGCGCTGATGGCGCACGGCGTCTGGGCGCCGCCGATCCGCCCGCCCACGGTGCCCAATGGCGAGGCCCGATTGCGATTGAGCGTGACCGCCCTGCACACCGACGCGCACGTCGATCAATTGATAGAGGCGCTATCGCGTAGCGTTTAGCGGATAGCGTGTAGCGTATAGGCTGATTCACTATACGCTCTACGCTGAACGCTATACGCTAGCCGATGCGATAGACATGCGGATACGAGGCGTGTTCGTGACAGGCACCGATACGGGTGTCGGGAAAACCGTCGTGGCCTGCGGGCTGGCTGCCTGGTGCCGGCAGCACGGCCTCGACGCCGGGGTGATGAAGCCGGTGGCCACGGGCGGCCGGCGGAGGCGTGATGGTGGTCGCGCTCGATGGGTGTCGGATGACGCGATGGCGTTGGCGCAGGCGGCCCGCACCCGCGATCCGTGGCCGCTTGTCAACCCCGTCTGCTATCGGGAGCCGCTGGCTCCCTCAACGGCGGCGTCGCGCGCGCGCCGGCCTATCTCGATGCGGCGGCTGGTGCGCGCCTTTGGCGCGCTGGCTCGACGGCACGACGTGGTCATCGTCGAGGGCATCGGCGGGCTGCTCGTCCCGTTGACGGCGCGAGCCAGCGTGGCCGACCTTGCCAGGCAGCTGGGATTGCCGGTCGTGATCGTCGCCCGGCCCGGGCTGGGCACGCTCAACCATACGCTGCTGACCCTGCGCTGCGCGCGCCAGGCCGGCGTGCGCGTGGCCGGGCTCATCGTCAACCATCACGCGCCGCCGCCCTCCGGCCGTATGGGCCGTCTGGCGGCCCGCACCAATCCTGAGGTGTTGCGGCGACTGGGCAAGGTCCCGATGGCCGGTGTGCTGCCGCATCTGCGCCGACGCCGCAGCGTCGCGCAACTGAGCCGCTGGATCGATCGCGCCCTCGACCGCCGCTGGTTGCGCCGGTTGTTTGTGAGCTGATGAGTGATGGTCGGCTGCGCCGCCTTTGCGGCGGCGTGGCCGTCCCGCTCGCTCCGGTGCGGGCTCCGGGCGCCCGGGATGCGGCAAACCGGCCGGCCAACTCCTCGCCGGTCGGGCTCGTCGAACAGGCCGGCCGTGTCTCAAAGGCAGTTTGCCGCCCCCGGGCTGAGCCCGCACAGTCACTCGCGGTTCGCCCCCGCCGCCGCTGGCTGTGTTTCGTGTGCTAGTAGTGCCTCCGGCACCCCGGCTCGCTCAGATGCGGTTCCGCCTGCCTGCCGGAGCCTCGGCGCAGGCAGGAGACGCCCGGCTGCGGCGGACCCGGCCGTGAACTCGGCGCCGCT